>JBBSSF010000277.1:0-5471 GCA_038242345.1 Hyphomicrobiales bacterium | reverse complement strand
TCCAAGGCCAACACCTACGACACCGTGGTGACGCTGCGGCGCGGCAAGCGCACCGCTTCGGCGGTGATGGAGGACCTGTTCGACAATCCGGAGAACAACGTCCTGCTGGCGCCGAATGACAGCCTGCTGCTGGCCTCCCAGCCGCGCAGCTTCACGGTGTTCGGCGCCGCCCAGACGACCGCCAAGATCCCCTTCCAGGCCCGCACCGTGACGCTGGCCGAGGCGATCGCCCAGGCCGGCGGCCTCAACAACATGGTGGCGGATCCGAACGGCGTGTTCATCTTCCGCTTCGAGGATGTCGCCGTCGCCCGTGCCATCAACCCGGAAAAGTCCAAGGCGATTCCGGCCGGCGCCAAGGTGCCCACGGTCTACCGGCTGAACATGCGCGACCCCAAGGTGTTCTTCCTCGCACGCTACTTCGAGATGCGCGACAAGGACATCCTCTATGTCGCCAATCATCCGACCGCCGAGCTCGGCAAGTTCCTGACGATCATCTCCCCGCTGCTGAATGCGTGGGGCCGGGTGTCGACCATCACGAACTGATCGGACACACGTCCCGCCGGATCGACCGGCGGGACATCGCTCAGGCTTGACATCCGGGTCGGGATGGCAGACTTCCGCGCGCAGGATGCGGTGGTCTCGGAGCCGACATGAACAGCGATACGGGCGTGCGGACCCTCCTTTTTCTTCAGGGGCCGCCTTCGGGATTCTTCCGGGTTCTCGGCCAGGAATTTCGGCGGCGGGGACATCGGGTCCGGCGCATCAATGTCTCGATCGGTGACTGGCTGCTCTGGCGCGGGCGCGACACGACCTCCTATCGCGGCCGCTTCGAGGACTGGCCGGCCTTTCTGGAGGCCTTCGTCGCGCGCGAGGGCGTGACCGACATCCTCTATTATGGCGACCGGCTGCCCTATCACCGCGCCGCCCGCGATCTGGCGATCGCCCGTGATCTCGGCGCCTATGCCATCGAATTCGGCTATCTCCGGCCCGACTGGATCACCCTGGAGCGCGGCGGTCTCGGCACCCTCTCCCATTTCCCGACCGATCCGGAGACGATCCGGGAGATCGCGCGCCATGCACCGCGGCCGGACATGACCCGCCATTATCGTCACGCCTTCGCCGCCGAGGCGGCCGGCGAGATGATCTACAGCCTGTCCAATGTGTTCCTGAAGCCGGCCTTCCCCCGCTATCACGCGGATTTCTATTATCATCCGGTGCTCGACTATGTGAGCTGGCTGCCGCGTCTGGTGAACGGCCGGCGCAATCGCAAGCATGCCGAGCGGGTGGTGGAGGAGATGGTCTCCTCCGGCCGGCCCTATTTCGTCTTCCCGCTGCAGCGGCAGAACGACTACCAGATCCGCATCAATTCGCCCTATGTCCACCTGAAGGACGCGCTGGAGCAGACGCTGCGCTCCTTCCGCGATCATGCGCCGGCCGAGGCGCGCTTCGTGGTGAAGATCCATCCCCTCGACAACGGGCTGGAGCGCTGGCCGTCCCTGGTGCCGAAGCTCGTGCGCGAACTCGGCCTCGACGGCCGGGTCGAGCTCATCGACGGCGGCGACCTCTCGCGCCTCCTGACCCATGCGCGCGGCACGGTGCTCGTCAATTCCACCGTCGGGCTGCATGCGATCCAGGCCGGGTGCCCGCTGAAGGTGCTGGGTGTCGCGGTCTATGACATCGAGGGGCTGAGCTTCCAGGGGCCGCTGGATGCGTTCTGGACCGAGAGCCCGGTGCCGGATCCGGTGATGCGCGGCGCCTTCGTGCGGGCGCTTGCCCTCACCACCCAGGTGAAGGGGGATTTCTATGCCGAGCCCGGCCGCTCGGCCGCAGCCGAGGCGATTGCCGAGCGGATCCTGACCGGCCGCGTCAACGAGCCGGGCGCCTATGTGGATCCCCCGCCCCGGCTGGCGCGCGCCGAAGAGCTCGGCATGTCGGTGCTGTGAGGGCGCCCGTGCGCACCGTGCTGGTCCTCCAGGGCCCGCTGTCGCCGCTCTATCGGCAGATCGCCGACCGGCTGGAAGCCGCCGGCTGCCGGGTGCTGCGGGTAAACCTCAATCTCGGCGACGTGCTGCACTGGCGCCGCCCGGGCGGCATCGCCTTCCGCGGCCGCCCGGAAGCCTTCGGCGACTTCCTCGCCGGTCTGATCGAGCGCGAGCAGGTCACCGATCTGGTGCTGCATGGCGACCGGCGCATCTATCACCGCATCGCCGGCAGCGTGGCGCGGGCCCGCGGCGTGCGGGTGATCGCCACCGAGCTGGGGCTGCTCCGGCCCGACTGGATGCTGATCGAGCGCGACGGCTGCGCCATGGCCTCCCATTTCCCCGAGGATCCCGATACCATCCGCGCCATTGCCGCCCAGGTGCCGAAGCGCGACCGCACGGTGCGCTACCCGTCCTCCTTCTTCCTCGTGGCCGTGCCGGACGTGATCTACAATCTGGTCGCCGTCGCCGGCCGGCCGCTCTTCCCCTTCTTCCGCCGCCACACGCCGGACCATCCGGTGCTCGACTATGGCGCATGGCTGGTCCGCCTCCTTGGCGAGAAGAAGCGCGACGCCCGGGCCGCCGCGCTTGCCGCCCGTCTCGGCGCCGACATTGCCCGCTGGCATGTGCTGGCCCTCCAGCTCGATGGCGACTTCCAGATCCGGGACAACTCGCCCTATGCCGGCATGGTGCCGGTGATGGCCGAGGTGATCGCCTCCTTTGCCCGCAATGCGCCGGCCGGCGATCATCTGGTCATCAAGAACCATCCCCTCGACAACGGGCTGCTGCGCCTGGGGGCTGCGGCGGCGCGGATCGCGGCGGCCCATGGCGTGGCGGACCGGGTGCATTTCGTCGATGGCGGCGGGCTGAAGCCGCTGCTTGCCGGCGCTGCGGGCTTCGTCACGGTCAACTCGTCTGCCGCCCTGGAGGCGCTTGCCGCCGGTGTTCCGGTGACCGCGCTGGCGCCGGCCCTCTACCGGATTTCGGGTCTCGTCTTCACCGGCCCGCTCGATGCCTTCTGGGCCGGGGCGCCGGCGCCGGATGCGGCGCTGCTGGACGCCTTTCTCGATTCGGCCGCCGCCACCCTCCATGTGCGCGGCTCGATCCACTCCCGGGCCGGCCTGCCGGCGGCTGCCGCCGCGATGGCGGCGCGCATCCTTGCCGATGATCTGAACCAGCCCGGCGGCTATGTGGATCCCCCGCCCCGGCTCGCCCTTGCGCGCCGCCTCGGCATTCCCGTCTAGAGCAATTTCCGTTCGCTTTGGCTCACCGGAAATTCTCTAGTTTTTTGATTTAGCGCATTTTCTTCACGCGAACCGGCGACCACTTCGCTTGAAAATGCTCTAGAGCTTTTTCCCGGGACGTCGGGAACCGGCCGGCGGGAGCTTTCCCTTGACAGCGGGGCCGGATCGGCGCTGTCTGGCACACGTGCATGTGGTGTCCCGCGCTGCCGGACGGCAGACGGGATGAAACGGGAACGGGGTACGGCCATCCGGCCGCAAGCCCCGACCGCCCCCGCGACTGTGAGCGGCGAGCGACCTTCCATTCATGTCACTGGTGCGTGCCTTCGGGCGCGCACCGGGAAGACGGGAGGAACGCCACGACCCGCGAGTCAGGAGACCGGCCACACGAGCACGACAACGCCTGGACGCCGTCGGGTGAGACGGCAAGGGAGCACTGGAATGCATATCGAACCCGGCCTCGTGGCTGACGGGCGGATCTGGCTCAGCTATGTGACGGCGGCAGGTGCCGCGGGCGTCACGGCGAAGTTCGCCTGGGACGCGATCCGCGAGCGTGGCCTCGTCTCGCTTGCCGGCCGCAGCGTCGCGACGACGGCCCTCGTCTTCTCCTTCTTCGAGATCCTGCCGCATTATCCGGTCGGCGTGTCCGAGGTGCATCTGATCCTCGGCTCGACCCTGTTCCTGATCTTCGGGGCGGCGCCGGCTGCCATCGGTCTGGCCCTCGGGCTGCTGGTCCAGGGCCTGTTCTTCGCCCCCTTCGACCTGCCCCAGTATGGCATGAACGTCACGACGCTGCTGGTGCCGCTGTTCGGCCTGACGGCCCTGGCCCGCCGGATCATCGCCCCCGACACGCCCTATGTGAACCTGAAGTACCGGCAGGCGCTGGCGCTTTCGACCGCCTACCAGGCCGGCATCGTCGCCTGGGTGGCCTTCTGGGCCTTCTACGGCCAGGGCTTCACCACGGAGAACTTCGCCTCCATCAGCGCCTTCGGCGGCGCCTACATGCTCGTCATCCTGGTCGAGCCGCTGGTGGATCTGGCCGTGCTCGCGGCTGCCAAGACGCTCCACGCCCTGAAGGGCAACCCGCTCCTGGAGCGCCGCCTGTTCAGCGCCGCCTGAATGCCCGCCCCTGACGGACGAAAAGGCCCCGGCGGAGAGATCCGCCGGGGCCTTTTTCACGGGCGGCACCGGACATGCGCCGCGGACCGGCGGGGGCTCACTCGCTCTTCTCGCGGTCCTTGTCCAGGATGGCATAGCCGAGCGGCAGGACGGTGGTGTACTTGATCTGCTCGATGGCGAAGGTGGTGCTGACATCGGCAATGTCGATGCGCGCCACCAGCCGCTTGTAGAAGGCGTCATAGGCCTCGATGTCCGGCACCACGACGCGCAGCAGATAATCCACCTTGCCGGCCATGCGGTAGAACTCCACCACTTCCGGCATGTCGCGGATGACACTGGCGAACTTGGTGAGCCAGGCTTCCGAATGCTGGTTGGTGATGATGGAGACGAAGGCCGTCACCTTGGTGTTGACCTTGCGCGGATCGAGGACGGCCACCCGCCGGGTGATTACCCCTTCCTCTTCCAGGCGCTGGATGCGGCGCCAGCACGGCGTCGTGGACAGACCCACCCGGCGACCGATCTCGGCGACCGGAACGGTGCAGTCTTCCTGCAGGATCGTCAGGATCTTGCGGTCGGTACGGTCGATCATCAGGGCCTCCCGGACTGAAGCGTCCGGCCGCACATGCGGCGGAGAATGATATTGCCAACCGGTGCCCGCAATCCCGCCCGACCGGGCCGGATCCGGAACATCCGGAGAATAGCTCATTCGATAAAGACCCGCTCGATTGTCATCAAACGAAAATCATCTCGCCGGATGGGTCCTTCGGGGAATGGATTACCTTACAGGCCGATTCCGGCAGCGGCCGTGCCCGCAAGCACCCGGGCCACCTCCTGCCGCAGCACGGGCAGGAGCAGATCCTGAAACCAGGGATTGCGCCTCAGCCATCCGGTGTTGCGCCAGGACGGGTGCGGCAGCGGGATAACATGGGGCTCGCGCGGCGGCAGTTGCCCCTCGGCGAAGGCGGCGACGGTCTCGGTCAGCGACGCCCGGGCATCGGCCCCGAGATGCCAGCGGATGGCCGGCAGCCCGATCGCCAGCACGAGTTCGAGGGCCGGCAGGGCGGCCATCACCTCGGTCCGCCAGGCCGGCGCGCATTCGCGCCGCGGCGGCAGGTCGGCGCCCTTCGCGTCC
>JBBSSF010000276.1:0-5476 GCA_038242345.1 Hyphomicrobiales bacterium | reverse complement strand
GCCGAACCAGGCCAGACTCGCCGCCCGCACCCCGTCCAGAGTGCCGCCATAGGGGGCGAGCGCCAGAGAGAGATCGAGGATCGGGCCCTTGGTCAGCCGCCGCTCGATCTGGAGGGCGCGCGCCGCCTCGCGCAGCTTGCGGGGGAAGGTGCGCTCCCGGGCGCCCTCGATCAGGCGGGCGACCTGCATGGTCAGGGTGGAGGCGCCGGAGACGATGTGGCCGCTGCGGACGAGATCGAGGCCGGCGCGGGCGACCGAGCGCGGATCGACGCCGGCATGATCGGCAAAGCGCCGGTCCTCATAGCCGATGAGGAGCTTCAGGAACACGGGATCGACGGCGGCCGCCGGGCTCGCCAGCCGGTAGCGGCCATCGGAGGCCGTGAAGGCGGCCAGAAGCCGGTCCTGACGGTCGAGCACCACCGGCGAGGGGCCGGCCGGCGGCAGGAGACGCGGCGGATGGCGGTGGTCGAGAAAATCGAGGAGCGCCCAGAGCGCCAGCACCGAAAGGGCGAGGCCGACGAGCAGCGTTCCGGTCGCGCGCGGGCGGGCGCGGCAGAGCGGCAGGCGCGGCGGATCGGGCGAGCGGATCATCCTCATGGCGTCGACTGTCCGCCGGCGGCTCCGCCCGGGTCAAGCGCGCCGCCGCCGGATCGCAGGGAGGCGGCAGACGGCGTTCCGGACGGGAAAGGGCCGGGCTCTCCGGCCGGATCGGGCCGGCCGGGACGAGGGCGGGAAGCGTTCCGCCGGTGCCCGCGGATCATGCCAGAGATCCTTGAAAAGGACTCTTCAGGTCGTCCGGTGCAGATTTTCCATGTCCTTGGGGCATATGGAAAATCTGCTGATCTTCAGGTGTGCGATGCGGCCAGCGCTTCGTGCGCCTGGTATCAGGCCGCGAAGGCGCGGACCGGGAAGTCGTAGATCCGGCCGCTCTCGGACATGGCCGGCTGGAGCAGGGCCAGGATGTGCGGCACCAGTTCCTCCGGCGCCGGCAGGGTCTGCGGATCCTCGCCCGGCATGGCGGCGGCGCGCATGTGGGTGCGCACCGGGCCGGGATTGAAGAGGTTCGCCCGCACCGGGGTCTGGCGGGTCTCGGCGGCATAGGTGCGGACGAGGGTGTCCAGCGCCGCCTTGGAGACGGAATAGGGGCCCCAGTAGGCCTTGGCCGAACGGGCGGCGCCCGAGGTGATGAACACCGCGCGGCCGGCATCGGAGCGCTTCAGCAGCGGATCGAGGGAGCGGATCAGGCGCCAGTTGGCCGTCACGTTGATGGCCATCACCTGGTCCCAGGTCTTCGGCTCGACATGGCCGAGCGGCGAGAGCTGGCCGAGCACGCCGGCATTGCCGACGAGGGCATCCAGCTTGCCATAGCGCTCGTAGAGGGCGGCGCCCAGCCGGTCGAGGGCGGGGAAATCGGTGATGTCGAGGGGCACCAGCACCGGCTTCGGTCCGCCGGCGGCGCAGATGGCGTCGTCGAGCTCTTCCAGGCCACCGACGGTGCGGGCAAGCGCGACCACCTGGGCGCCGGAGGCCCCGAGCGCGAAGGCGACAGCCCGGCCGATGCCGCGGGAGGCGCCGGTGACGACGGCCACCCGTCCTTCGAAAATGCTCATCGGAATCAGCCCCTCCCCGAGGCATCCTCCCAACGCAAGAGGAGGAGCACCATAATGATCGATGCCCTTCTTTACCGACTCATGGAGGCCTGTGCCAGCATCACGAGGGTGGCACAATCCAGATCGTACAATATCAAGAAATATCGCTGCGCAGAACGATTTGCGCGCTCACGCCCTGGCCGATTACGCCAGTATAATAGTCAAGTGACCCTTCATGCTCAAGTATCGCGCAAATATATGCGCGGATTGAGGTGTCCGTTATGTTGATGGTGTCCTTGATTATGTCATAAAGATTGTTCGCAGGCTGACCGATTCCGCCGGCAGAAGTTAGACCGAAGCTATTTTTATCAGTCGACTCAATGACGGAAAGCAACTTGTTCCAGTTGTCATTCGATATTTTTATGACCGATTCCGAACCGGAATTCTTGTTGCTTATGCTCCAGTCGATCGTAATATTTCTTGAATCTCTTTTATACCGAAAAACGCCACTGTTGCCGCGATGAATGCCAAGCGTTTCGACAAATTTCATCTGTGTCCCCGATAAATCTATCAGTGTGCATATTTTCGCCTGCCACTCTAGTGTGCATAAAGTTGATCTGCAACAGAGCGCGAGGGGACTCGCGCGTTTTCACGCGCAGGGGACGCCGGTTCGCCTGAAGAAAGTGCGATAAATCAAAATATTATACCAGGCGCATGAAGTGCTGACTGCACCGTGCGCCTGAAGAACAGCGGATTTCTCATCTGCTTCAATGGCATGAGAAATCCGCATCGGAATACCAAAGAGTCCTCTTCGAGGATCTTTGGTATTATTCAGTAGTTCTCGGCCAGAAGCGACAGCTGGCGGGTGTGATCCAGCCCCTCATGGTCGGTCAGCCGGGTCGGATAGTCGCTGGTGAAGCAGGCATCGCAGAACTGCGGCGCGTTCGGGTCGCGGCCGGGCTGGCCGGCGGCGCGATAGAGCCCGTCGATGGAGAGGAAGGCGAGGCTGTCGACCTTGATGTAGTCGGCCATTTCCTCGATCGTCATGCGCGAGGCGATCAGCTTCGACTTCTCCGGGGTGTCCACGCCATAGAAGCAGGAATCCCGGGTGGGCGGCGAGGCGATGCGCATGTGCACTTCCGTCGCGCCGGCATCGCGCACCATCTGCACGATCTTCAGCGAGGTGGTGCCGCGCACGATGGAATCGTCGATGAGGATGACGCGCTTGCCTTCCAGCATCGAGCGGTTGGCATTGTGCTTCAGCTTCACGCCCATGTGGCGGATGGCATCCGTCGGCTCGATGAAGGTCCGGCCGACATAATGGTTGCGGATGATGCCGAGCTCGAACGGGATATTGGCTTCCTGCGCGTAGCCGATGGCGGCCGGCACGCCGGAATCCGGCACCGGGATCACCACATCCGCGGGCACCGGGGATTCGCGCGCGAGCTCGGCCCCGATCTGCTTGCGCACGGTGTAGACATTCATGCCCTCCATGACCGAGTCCGGACGGGCGAAATAGACATATTCGAACACGCAGAAGCGCGGGCGCGGCACCCGGCCCCAGGGGCGCATGGATTCCACGCCCTGCTCGGTGATGATAATCAGCTCGCCCGGCTCGATGTCGCGCACGAAATGGGCGCCGATGATGTCGAGGGCGCAGGTCTCGGAGGTGAGCACATAGGCGCCGTCGAGGATGCCGAGCACCAGCGGCCGCACGCCGAGAGGATCGCGGCAGCCGATCAGCTTCTTTTCCGACAGCGCCACGATGGCATAGGCGCCCTCCACGTTGGTGAGGGCGTCGATCAGCCGGTCGACCAGCGGCACGCGCTGGCTGGTGGCGATCAGATGCAGGATCGTCTCGGTGTCGGAGGTCGACTGGAAGATGGCGCCGCGCTTCTGCAGCAGATATTGCAGGGTGCGGGCGTTGGTCAGGTTGCCGTTGTGGGCCAGCGCGAAGCCGCCGCCGGAGAATTCGGCAAACAGCGGCTGCACATTGCGCAGCACCGGCGCGCCGGTGGTGGAATAGCGGGTGTGGCCGATGGCCCGGTCGCCCTTCAGGCGCTCCATCACCGCATGGCCGGTGAAGTTGTCGCCGACGAGGCCGATATGGCGCTCGGTGGTGAACTGGCGGCCGTCATAGGAGACGATGCCCGCCGCTTCCTGGCCGCGATGCTGGAGGGCGTGCAGGCCGAGGGCGGTGAGCGCCGCTGCGTCCTTGTGGCCCAGGATGCCGAAGACGCCACATTCCTCGTGCAGGTGATCGTCGTCGAACGGCGACCCCTCCCGGATTGAAACGCCCGTCGCTGACTTCGTCATTGCTCGTCGATCCCGCTCCGTCCGGGCCCCACGCCTGACCCGCCGGTTCCCCGCGCCCCTCGAAAATACCAGACTTGCGGCCGGACCATGGCAGGGCCCGACCGGAGTGCGAATTATTCCAGTTTTCCCGTCCCGTGAAGCCCCGTCCGGCTCAGGATCGGGGGGAGCGGTGCATGTCCCGTGCCGGGGAGTTACTGACCCTGGCCGGACGACTGGATGAGCTGGTCAAGACCCTGCCGCTCGCCCGGGCGATAGGCGGCCGGCGGCTGGGTGGCCGGAGCCGCCGGAGCCGCCGGGGTGGCAGCCGGAGCCGTTGCCGCCGGCAGGGCCGGCGCACCCGGCTTGGCCAGATTCGGCAGGTTCTGCGGCAGCGACACGCCGGCCGGAGCCAGCTTCTCGGCGATGGCGCCCTTCGGATCTTCCGGCAGCGCCGCCATGATGCGGGCGCCGAGATCGTTGAGCAGCGGCCGCGAGCGGGCGTTCTCGATCCAGGCCGGCACGTCGCGCGGCACCAGCGCGTTGAAGAACAGCATCGCCACGACCATCAGCAGCAGGCCGCGCGCCGCGCCGAAGGCAAAGCCCAGCAGACGGTCCAGCGCGCCGACGCGGCTGTCGATGACGAAATCGGAGACCTTCATGGTGATGTAGCTCACGATCATGAGCGTCACCAGGAAGATGACGGCGATGCTGACGCCGCGGGCGACCAGATCGTCGGTGATGTACTGCTTGGTATAGGGCAGCAGCCGCGACTGGAAGGCGAAGGCCGCGACGGCGGCGGCGATCCACGAGGCGATCGACAGCACCTCGCGCACGAAGCCGCGCACCATGGCCAGAAGCGCCGAGACCAGCATGACGGCGATCACGATCCCGTCGAGCAGCGTGATGGACATCAAGAAGGCTCTCCCGACCGGCGCCCGTTCCCACGAAGGGGCGACCCGTTCCCCGAACACGAGTTCTGCCGGCCGATCCGCCGGCGTGGCCTGAGGGCCGCCGCCCGTGCCCGCCGGGCACGGCCAGACCGGCCGTCACGATCGCGGCTATACCGGAGATCCCTTGAGAACCGGTATAGGAGAGGGCGGCACCGGCCCCGTTCTGGGCCGGGCGTTGCCGTCCGGACACGCCCGCGTCCCTGTCAGCCCGGCCCGGATGCGCCTGCATCGCGCTGCCGGGCGCGT
The DNA here is from genome assembly GCA_038242345.1 of Hyphomicrobiales bacterium. Lineage (GTDB taxonomy): Bacteria > Pseudomonadota > Alphaproteobacteria > Rhizobiales > Segnochrobactraceae > JBBSSF01. The sequence goes on along the minus strand of JBBSSF010000276.1, from coordinate 396 downwards.
GCGGATTCCACATTGGCCCCCGGGGCCCTGGCAATCCGCCCGTCGAGTGGTGCAGGCCCCGTGCGGGCCCTGCGGTCTCAGGCATCCTCGGACGGCGCACGGGCCGCGCTGGCGCCCAGGGACCGGCCCGGCCGCTCCGCCCCGCGCCCCGGTCCGTCTGCCCCGCGCCCCGATCCGGAGGAGGATCCGGCGAGGCTGCGGCCACCGGCAATGCCGGCCACCAGATCGATGAGGGCCCCGACGCCCGTGACCGTCAGGCCGGCGGGCGGCGCCGATCCGCGCCCGCCCTCGGCGGCCGCCTCCGGCACCACGGCCCGGGCAAATCCCAGCTTTTCCGCCTCTTTCAGGCGGCCCGTCGCGTGCGAGACCGGGCGGACCCGGCCCGACAGACTGATT
>JBBSSF010000275.1:0-5512 GCA_038242345.1 Hyphomicrobiales bacterium | reverse complement strand
TGCCGGGGTCCCGGGGGCGCTTCGCCATGGTCAGGCTGCCCGGGCGCCCTTGCGGGCGACCCTGCCGGCCTGCCAGCGCTCGATCGAGGCGGCGAGGCTGTCGAACAGCCGGTCCTGCTCACGCGGCGGCAGGCGCGAGACACGCGCATACGCCTTTTCCCACGCGGCCGGTTCGCGCGGTGCCGGCAGATGGTCGAGGATCGCCACCGCCTCCGACACCGTGCCGGCCTGCGGCGGGTCGGAAAGGAGCAGATCGGCAATCCGCTCCTGCCGCTCCGCCGGCTCCACTGCCAGCGCCAGCAGTTCCGACATCGTGTCGGCGATCCGGTGCCGGGCGAGCCGCAGCCGGAGCGGCTCGGCGATGTCGCGCGCCACCTGCACCGCCACCTGCACGGAGCGCTCGGAGATCCCCAGCGTCTCGGCCGCAACCCGCGAAAAGAGGCCGGCGAAAATTGCCGCAGAATTCTGCGCCAATTCCGGAACGGGAGGCGCCGCGGCCTTCCGGCCCCGTTTGGCCGGTCCGTTCACCGCCTCGTGCAGGTCCTTCCAGGTGGCGAGATAGATGGCCCGTTCGAGCGCGGTCACGCCCGATTGCAGCATGTTCGCCTTGATTTCGTGCAGGCGCAGCGCCGCATCATCGCCGGTGAAGATGCGCGCTTCGATCGTGTCGAGCTCGCGCCGTTGCGCGGCGGCATACCGGCGTCGCCCGTCGACGATGCGATACCGGTCGCCCCCGACAGCAACCACGTCGATCGGCGCCCACATCGGCGCACCATCCGCATCGGACAGGTCGGCCATGGTGGACACCCAGGCATCCGACACCGGGCGCAGGCCGCCGGTGGCATCAATCTGGGTCAGGAGCAGCGGGACGATTTGCATTTGGACGCCTCTTTGAAAGGCCGTTGAAAGACCCCGAAAGGACCGCCGGAGCCGGAGCCCCGGCGGCAAGGTTCGGGAGGAAACGGGCCGGTCAGCCCCGGCGTGCTCACCACTTTCGCGAGGTGACGCGCTCCCCCTACACTCGGATTGCTAAGGCCCGAGTCGGAGGAATTGGGATGATCAGTGAAGAAGAGGACAATCTGTCAGCGAGATTATTCGCAGTCAGTCACATCCTGAAGATGGTGATCGGCATTCTCGTAAATTCGGATCCGGATGTGGTCGAAAAGATATCCGCAACCGTTGAAGGTGATCTGTTCAGGCTGATCGGAGACGCGGACGACGAGGATGCGTGCAGATTTGCAGAGAGATACAGGACTGCGGCCTTCTGGATACTTGAGCATCCCCTCATACAGGATCGCCTCGAGGACGGAGGCGCCCCGAAGCCACCCCTCTGACGCCTATTTCTGCCTTTCCCGGGCTCCCGGGTCGGCTTCGTCGAGGGGTAATCCCATCAAGCGCCGCATCCGGGCCCGTTCCCGCCAGTACGCCGCCTCTCTCGCCTCCAGGTGCACCCTGTCGTGCTGGGGGTCGATGAACCACCAGAGCACCCGTCCGATCCCGGTCCGCACCGCGCGGGCCGGCCGGTGGAGCACGAGGGCGATTGCATCTTTCAGGATGGCCATTTCTCATCCATCCGCCGGGGTGAGGGCGAGCTTCTCGGCAAGCCCGGGCGGCAGGTGCCTGCCCGTGGCCAGAGCCCGGGCCGGGCCCGGAGACGGTGGTGCACCCGGGTCAAGCATCGTGTTCTTGATGCCGAATTCGACATAGGCGATGTCCGCGGCGTCCTTCAGCGTCATCGGGTTAAGATCCCCGTCGAACACATGCGCCAGAACGTTGTTCAGGCAGGAAAGCGTCCAGCCCTTGATGTAGGCGAGCCGGACGAGGTCGATCAGGACCCCGCCTTCCTCGCTCAGGATGTCGTCGGGATCGGTCGGGATCCCGGGAACAGCCTTGGTCATACTCAGGTCTCCAAGCTGATAGGGGCAGTAAGGACTGATGTCGGGGCGGATAGCCTTCTGCGCATCGCGCATGGCGCGCTCGGCCTGGCCCCGCTCCGTCGGCGAGTAAGGGGTAGGCCGGTATTCCGGCCCGAACGCCGCCGTAGCAGATGCCGTCACGGCCGCTTCGGTCTCCGCCAGCGCCCCGGGCGGAGAAACCCGGCCGATCACCTGGCCGGTCTCGCGGTCGAGCGCGATGACGAAGTGGACGGGACCGCCGGCTCCCAGTGCATCCACCCGCACAGTGTCGAGGATGAAGCCCATCGCTCAGCCCTCCTCATCGTCGGGGCAAAGACGGTCGAGGTGGCACTCGAGCCCCTCGGTGATCGTGCGCATCAGACCCTCCCAGATTTCGAGGGTCGGCAGCCCGTGGCGCCGGGCATCGGTAAGGGCCATGTGGACGTTCGCGGCGAGATCCCCCAGGCGGACGAGATCGACCGTGACGGCGTCATCGGCCTCAGGGGAGTCGCTCAGCCATTCCGCAAGGTCGTTGCTGGCAGTCAGCACCTGCATCCCGTCTGCACTCGCAAGGGCTGCCAGCAGATCACCAACCCGGTTGTACTGGGCGAGATGCTCGCTCGAGGCCGCCTTCATGGCGTCGCTCATGCCGCACCGCCTTCCGCGGGCGACAGCCGCTCGAGGTGCAGTTCGAGGGCTTCCTCAATGCTGAGGAACGCCACTTGCAACTTCTCCGCCGTCGGCGCCCCGCGACGCCGGGCGTCGGCAAGGTCGATATGGAGGAGCGCCGCAATCGCGGCCAGATACGCGAGATCGGTCATGTCGGGCCCGGGGCTGGGGCCGATTGCTTCCCCGATCCGCGCACAGGCGGCACCGACCGCCGACCTGTCCGGGCCGGCGAGCGCCACCAAGAGGTCGCCCACCAGATCCGCCATCGTGATGGCGGCGGGGAAGCTGTCAGGAGCGACGGGAGAGGTTGACACCGCGGTCATCAGGCGACCCTCGCGGCGTCAGGGGCGCGGCCCCGGCTTTGCCTCGCACCGCCCGCACTTTTGTGCGATGACTGGACCTGCCCCGAGCGGACGGGTTCCGGCCGGCCGGGGCGGGCAGTCAGATACATGGCCGGGAAAAGGTCGCTCATCTGCGCGTCGAGGATCCGCGCGATCACGACGGCAGCGCGATAGTTCCCGCCCCGCAGGGACTGGCGGGCAGCCCCGTTGTAGAACGGGCCTTCTTCGTCTCCGAGGCGGTCGATGGCGGCGAGGGTCCAGCCCTTCTTCGCCAGCGCCGCCTTGATGTCCGGCGGGGTCCACGCCTGCATGACAGCTCCTTTCGCTGGCGGGCCTCAGGGCCCGCTTTTGTCGGTGCGCCGGACTACGTTTGGAGAGCGGGACCGGCGACCCGTTGGAGGCACTATCGCATTTAAGTGCGGTAATCTCAACCCCTATGATGCGCTATTAGCGCGTCAGAGTTAGGCATTGCCCTTTGGGTGGTGCGCTATAGCGCACTATATTGAGTTATCTTGCTTATTTGCCGATATGCCCTTTGAAGGGGAACTCTGACGTAGCGTCAGAGTTTGCGCGATGAGCGACGGCTTCGCTGGGAGGTTCGCAGAGGCAAAGAAATTGCGCGGGGTATCAAATTATGCGCTATCGAAGCAGACCGGTATCCGAGATAACCTGCTCGGGAAGTACGACGCCGGCACAATCCCTGGGCTTGATCGAGCATCGAAAATTGCGGAGGCGCTTGATGTATCTCTAGATTGGCTCGCAATGGGGAAAGGCAACATTTCCCGCATAGACGAGCAAAATCAGAGCCAATCTAGCTCCAACGAAAGCGATAGAAGCTCGCTTCGCGCAATTACCGGATTGCCAATAGACGAAAAATTCATGGCACGCGTTGCTGTTGCGGTCGCGGATGCTTATCGAGAAGCCGGGCAGCCGGTCTCTGATGCGGCGACGGGCATGGAGATCCACCGGATGCTGACCGCGATCCTTCAGGAAGCCCGCCATCCCGAGGAATATGAAGACCAGCTCGCGATAGAGAAGAAGCACCTGCGTCGGCGCCTGGCCGAAGCCCGGGCCCACCCAGGTCTCGGCAAAGCCTCGGCCTGATCGTGGTCAAAGCCCTGCTGTTGCCGTCGCCACTCCATGGCCAGCCCACACGGTCCCTTGCGGCGACGGACACCGGCGCATTCAATCTGAACGCGCTCGCTGATTCGTGCGCACGCCTGTTCGTGCATCCTGTGGATGTTCTGGTATAGGCTTTCTTACTGCACCGATTATTCGACGCTATGAGATCACGGGGGGATGCATGGAGTGTTTTGTTCTTCTTGTTATTTTGAATGCTATCGCGTGTATAATTTGCATGAGGATGGCACCCTCTCGGCAGATGAGGCGAGGTGACGCGTTCCTGATGGGATTTTTTCTTGGCTTTCTTGGCGTCATCATCATGGCCCTGATGCCGAACAAGCAGCAGCAGGAAGCGCAGGCCGCTCAAATGACGGCTGCGGCAGCCACCACCCAGGCCGCTGCAGCCCAGATAGCCTTGAGTGTTGAGCGCCTTCAGGCAAATGACACGATAGAATGTCCCCGCTGCGCCGAAACGATCAAACGCCGCGCCAAGGTCTGCCGGTTCTGCGGCTATGAGCTCCCGTCGGGCTTCTCGGCAACCCCGGTCGATCCGTCTGCCTGAAGCCCCGTACCGCCCCCTCTGCCGCCCGGTCGTGGATCATGATAAAAAAGGCGTCGTCGGATGCCCCCCCCCCGGACGGCGCCTCGTTTATTTTCGCAGACGGACATTATTGCCATCCGGTCTTGCGCGCTCGCCCGCGGCTCCGAGCCCGCTCGGCGGATCGTTAAGCATTGATCTTACGCCGCTTTCCCATGAGCTCCCGGCAGATCTCACATGTTCCCACCCACTGCCATCCGTTCCTGCGGGTTACACCGGCATCCGCGGATCGAACGAGATGTCGCCCCCTCACGGGGGCGTGGATTGAAACTCACGAGATGCTGGCTTCATCACCCGTATCACGCTTCGTCGCCCCCTCACGGGGGCGTGGATTGAAACACGATCTCCGGCCACTTGTCGACGGCCGCCTCGACGTCGCCCCCTCACGGGGGCGTGGATTGAAACGCCCATGTCGCCGCCACGCTTCAGAAAGGCATGGGTCGCTCCCTCACGGGGGCGTGGATTGAAACGGCGATCGGGACGCCGCTCACGCCGGCGGCGAACGGGTCGCTCCCTCACGGGGGCGTGGATTGAAACGTCCCGCCAATGCGGGCGCGGGCTACACGGCCGTGTCGCTCCCTCACGGGGGCGTGGATTGAAACCGCCTTGTGGGCGAGCATGTCATCGCGCGTCGCGTCGCTCCCTCACGGGGGCGTGGATTGAAACCATGATCCGGAGATCACGGATCGACGCAGCCGAGTCGCCCCCTCACGGGGGCGTGGATTGAAACCTCCGTGCCTTTCCGTGCGGGGATGTGGTGCGCCAGTCGCCCCATCACGGGGGCGTGGATTGAAACATGATCGGGGATGAACGGGTACTCATCACGGACCGGGTCGCCCCCTCACGGGGGTGACTAACAGCCCCCAAAGTCCATCCCCAATACACTC
>JBBSSF010000274.1:0-5527 GCA_038242345.1 Hyphomicrobiales bacterium | reverse complement strand
GGAATGGAGAGCGGGAAGGTGATGGTCCAGAATGCCTTCCACGGCGGACAGCCGAGATCGGCGGCGGCCTCCAGCAGCGTCTCGTCCATTTTCTCCAGCGCCGCATAGAGCGGCAGCACCATGAAGGGCAGGTAGGAATAGATGATGCCGATATAGACGGCGAAATCCGTGTTGAGCAGCGTCGGCGGATTGGCCGGGTCGATCAGCCCGAGAAGGGCCAGCGCCTTGTTGAGCAGCCCTTCCCGCGACAGGATGCCGATCCACGCATAGACGCGGATCAGGAAGGACGTCCAGAAGGGCAGGATCACCAGCATGACCAGGGTCGGCCGCCACGCCTTCGGCGCGCGCGCCATGCCATAGGCCATGGGATAGGCGACAAGCAGGGTCAGGAAGGTGGAGACCGCCGCGATCCACACGCTCGACAGATAGGCGCGGATGAACAGCGAATCCTCGAACAGCGACTGATAGGTGTCCGTCGAGAAGAGCTGGATGTTCTCCCACGTCGTCGCCCAGCCGTCGGCCAGCAGGTCGAACACCGGCTCATAGGGCGGGATCGAGATGGCGTAGGACGAAAAGGAGATCTTGAAGACGATGAAGAACGGAATGAGGAAGAAGAACAGCAGCCAGGCATAGGGGATCGCGATCATCGCGAACCGGCCGAGCCGGAACCGCCGGGAAAGTTCGGTATCGCCGTCCGCTGTGGCCATCGACGCCTGTTCCTTGAAGAAGCGGGAACCACGGGGGCCCGGCCATGCCGGGCGGGTTCGCTGCGATCAGCGCGCCAGCACCACGCCGGCATCGCGCGACCAGGTGAGCCACACCTTGTCGTCCCACGAAATCGGATCGTCGACGGTGCGGCTGGCATTGGCCCGGCTGACCTTCATCGTCTGCCCCGAGGGCAGGCGGACATGGAAGATCGAGAGATCGCCGAGATAGCCGATGTCCCACACCTCGCCTTCGGCGGCGTTGACCGTCGGATCGGCAGGGGGATGGCGCTCGATGCGGATCTTTTCCGGCCGGATGGCGAACCAGGCGGTGCTGCCGACGCTGGTGGCGGCGGTGTGCTCGGCATCCAGCGAGAGCCCGAGGGCGGGGGCCGTCATCTTCGTGCCGCCGGGGCCGGTTTCCGTCACCGTGCCCTCGATGGTGTTCACCGCGCCGATGAATTCGGCCACATAGCGCGAGTTCGGCTGCTCGTAGATCTCCGAGGGCGTGGCGACCTGCACCATCCTGCCCTTGTCCATCACGGCGATGCGGTCGGCCACCGTCATGGCCTCTTCCTGATCGTGGGTGACGATGAGGAAGGTCATGCCGAGTTCGATCTGCAGGTCCATCAGCTCGAACTGGGTCTCCTCGCGCAGCTTCTTGTCCAGCGCGCCGAGGGGTTCGTCGAGGAGGAGCACCTTGGGCCGCTTGGCCACCGAGCGGGCGAGCGCCACGCGCTGGCGCTGGCCGCCGGAAAGCTGGTGCGGCTTGCGCCGGGCGAAGGGCTCCAGCTTGACGAGCGTCAGCATCTCGGCGACCCGCGCCGCGATGTCGGCCTTGGCCATGCCGTCCTGCTTCAGGCCGAAGGCGATGTTCTGTTCCACCGTCATGTGCGGGAACAGCGCATAGGACTGGAACATCATGTTGACCGGGCGCCGGTAGGGCGGAATGCCCTTCAGCGACTTGCCGTCCAGCAGGATCTCGCCCGAGGTCGGCTCCTCGAAGCCGGCCAGCATGCGCATCAGCGTGGTCTTGCCGCAGCCGGAGGGGCCGAGAAGGGCAAAGAATTCGCGCTCGTGAATGCCGATCGAGAGATCATCGACGGCGACGAAATCGCCGAAGCGCTTCGTCACGTTGCGGAATTCGATGAGGGGCTTCTTCCCCGCCTCTTCCCAGGGCGCAAAGGTGCGCCTCACCGGCCCGATCGCCTGCTTCGCCATGCCTCTTGCCCCCGACCCGCCTGTGGGACGCCCCGTCAGGGGGCGTCCGCCCGGCGACACTGTCCGATGGTCCTGCCGCCGGGACGAAGGAAGGGGGCCGACGGGCGGCCCGCCAGCCGTCCCGCCGGACGATCACTTGCCGGTCTTCACCTGGGTCCACATGCGGGTCAGGTCACGCTGTTCCTTGGGCGCATAGGGCAGCACCGAGAACAGCTTCGCCTGCACCTCCGCCGGCGGATAGATCGCCGGATCGTCCAGGATCTCCTTGTTAATCAGCGGCTGGGAGTCCTTGTTGGCGTTGGCGTAGTAGACATAGTCCGTCGCCTTGGCGATGACGTCCGGCTTCATCAGGTAGTTGATGAAGGCGTAGGCCTCGTCCTTGTGGGGCGCGTCCGCCGGGATGGCGAGCTGGTCGAACCACATGGCCGCGCCTTCCTTCGGGATCATGTAGGCGACGTCCACGCCGTTCTTGGCTTCCTCGGCGCGCGCCTGGGACTGGAAGACGTCGCCCGAATAGCCCACGGCCACGCAGATGTCGCCATTGGCGAGCGCGTTCACATATTCCGAGGAATTGAACTTCTGCACATAGGGCCGCACCTTCTTCAGGAGTTCGGCCGCTGCGGCAAAGTCCTCCTTGGAGCGGCCGTTCGGATCACGGCCCAGATAGTTGAGCGCGGCCGGGATGATGTCATCCGGCGCATCGAGCATCTGGATACCGCAGCCCTTGAGCTTCTCGGCATTGGCCGGATCGAAGACCAGCGACCAGGAATCCACCTCGACGTCGCCGAGCCGCTCCTTCACCTTGGCCGGATTGTAGCCGACGCCGGTGGTGCCCCACATGTAGGTGACGGAATAGTCGTTGCCGGGATCATAGGCGGCAACGCGCTTCTGGATCTCGTCCCACATGTGGACTTCGTTCGGCAGCTTCGACTTGTCGAGCTTCTCGAACACGCCAGCCTTGATCTGGCGGGCGAGGAAATAGGCGGTCGGCACCACGACATCATAGCCGCTCTTGCCGGCGAGCAGCTTGGTTTCCAGGATGTCGTTGGAATCGTAGACGTCGTAATTGACCTTGATGCCCGTCTCGGCGGTGAAATCCTTGAGGATCTGCTCGTCGATATAGTCGGACCAGTTGTAGACGTTGACGACCTTTTCCTGGGCCGCAGCCGGGCCGGCCAGTCCGAGGCCGGCGGCGAGCCCGCCGAAGAGGAATCCCGTCATGCGCAGGCTGAGCCGCATCCGTCTGCTCCGTCACCGGTGAAAGATCATTCCCGGAATGGGACGGTACGGGCCTTTCCTGTCACCCTCAACCCCCTTTTTCCCCTTCCGCCGAGAACGTCGCAGGGGGGGAGGGGCGTGCGTCTCAGTTGAGAACGCGGGGCTGATCCGGCACGTCGAGGGAGAAGGCGGGCACGGCGACGTCGAAGGCCTCGCCCTCGCCGGTCTCCATCCGGTAGCTGCCGACCATGAAGCCCGAGGCCGTGGTGAGCGGGCAGCCCGAGGTGTAGCTGTAGCTGGAGCCCGGCTCGATCACCGGCTGCTCGCCGACGACGCCGGGCCCGCGCACCTCCTGCACCCGGCCGAGGCTGTCGGTGATGGTCCAGTGGCGGGCGCGGAGCTGCACCGTCTCGCGGCCGAGATTGACGATCTCGATCCGGTAGGCCCAGAACCACTTGCCGTCCTCGGGAGCCGACTCCTCCTCCACATAGTGGGGTTCGACGGTCACCTGGATGTCGCGCGTGACGCAGCGGTACATGGGTCTCTCGTCCTCAAAGCCCGGGGGGCGACCACGTGCCGGAAGCACCGGGACGGGCGGCACGCCAGTTCCAGACATGCGAGGTACGGCGCGCGGGCCGCCGCGTCAATATTGGACCGGCTGTCCGGAGCCCGGAGGGGGAGGCGGCCGGGGTGTCGCCCCCCCGGCGGGGAAGGGGTTTGGGCCCCGGGGGGCGGTCCCGGCAGGCGGTGCAGCGCTGGCGCCGGGCGCGGAGGGGTGGCGCGGGGCGGCTCAGCGCAACAGGGTGAGGGAGGCCGGAGCGACCTCCGGGGGGCCTTCTCCGGAGGGCGTGCACTCGCAGGCCGGGGTTCCGGTGCAGCGGGGGTCCACGGTGCAGGCGAGGCGCACGCAGTCGCGCCCGGCGGATTTTGCCCGGTAGAGCGCCCGGTCGGCGCGATCCAGCATGTGATCGAGGCTGTCGGACGGGCCGCCCAGGCCCGAGACGCCGATGCTGACGGTGATGATCGGGCCCGGTCCGCTCCGGTCCGCGGCGATGGCGGCGCGCAGCTTTTCCGCGACGGTGACGGCGCTGTCGGCGTCGGTCGCGGGCAGCAGGATGGCGAACTCCTCGCCGCCCATGCGGGCACACACGTCGCTGGCGCGCAGGGTGTCGCGGATGGCCCGGGCGACGCGGGCCAGCACGAGATCGCCCGTCGCATGGCCGAAGCCGTCATTGACGCGCTTGAAGTGATCGAGATCCAGCATCAGCACCGAGATCGGCGATGGCAGGGGCGCCGTCTGTCCGGCTTCGAGGATCCGCCCGGCGGTCTCGATGAAGAAGCGGTGATTGAGGAAGCCGGTCAGCCCGTCATGGGTCGCCAGGTCCAGGAGCCGGGTCGTCGTCTGGCCGATCTTGCTCACCAGCGGACGGAAGATGAAGGTTGCCTCCAGCAGCAGGGCGACCAGCAGGATGGTGAGAAGCCCGGTCTGCATCAGGCGCAGCTGGTCGACCTGCCGGTTTGCCTCGGTCTCGAACAGGGCCACCGAGTGGTCGAGGGCGAGAATCAGGTCCTGCCGGGCCGCAAGGCGGATCCGCACCAGAAGGCCTGGCGCACCGGTGTCGAGGAAGGTCTTGGAATCCTGAAGATAGGCGCGGACGGCCGGCTCCAGCGCGTTCGGGCCCACGAAGAAATAATCGTGCAGGGCCGGCGACAGGGGACGGGAAATGCCGAGATCGCCGCCATTGACGAGGGCGTCAAGGCCGCGCTCCATCTGGAGGATGGCCAGATGCAGGGGCGCGCGGGCGCTTTCGTCCCCCTCGGCCAGGGCGCCGGAAAGAAGGGCGATGCGCTGGGACAGCATGCGCTGGCGGCCGGCGACATTGATGATGGTGGCCGCATCGCGCTGCTGGGCCACGATATGATCGAGAAGGCCGTGGACGCCCGCCGTCAGCAGGCCGATCAGCAGCAGACCGAAAACATAGGCTGTCGTCAGGCGACGTGCGATGACGCGGTCCGAATGGGCCTCGACCTCGAAGGCACTGCGTTGCGGCACAGGCGGGAACTCCCTCGGTCTCGCGCGAGCTGCCCACCCGGTCAGCGTCCGCAACTATACGAGGAGGACATCAGGATTTCCACGTAGGATCCGGACGGAGGCGCAGATTGTCCCGCCCGTGCGTGCGTGGTGCAACATCCGGCGGACGGGCGGACAGGATGCGGCGGTGGCGTGCGCGATGATACCAGGCGCACGAGGTGCTGACCGCACCATGCGCCTGAAGGACAGAGGATTTCTCATCTGCTCCAAGAGCATGAGAAATCCGCATCGGACAACGGGACAGGATCCGGACGGCGTGCCGGTGTGGCGAGAGAAGGCGCGGATGACGTTC
>JBBSSF010000273.1:0-5580 GCA_038242345.1 Hyphomicrobiales bacterium | reverse complement strand
GACCACCTTTATTGAAGTGGGCGCCGGCAAGGTGCTTTCGGGACTGGTGAAGCGCATCGCCAAGGACGCCGAGGCGCTGTCGGTGCAGGATCCGGCCGATGTGGCGGCAGTCGCAGCGCGCTTCACCACGGCCTCTGCCTGAGGTCGGGCCGGACGACAATTGCGGATGAACGAGAACGGGAGCCGATCGATGTTCGATCTCACGGGCAGGACCGCACTGGTCACGGGCGCCAGCGGCGGCATCGGCGGCGCGATCGCGCGGGCCCTGCATGCCCAGGGGGCGACAGTTGCCCTGTCCGGCACCCGGGTGGCACCGCTGGAGGCGCTCGCCGCCGAGCTCGGCAGCCGCGCCTTCGTGCTGCCGGCGGATCTTTCCGACCGGGCGAGCGTCGACGCGCTGGTGCCGGCCGCGGAAAAGGCGATGGGCAGCCTCGACATCCTCGTCAACAATGCCGGCATCACCCGTGACGGGCTGATTATGCGCATGAAGGACGAGGACTGGGACAAGGTGCTGGAAGTCAACCTGGGATCGGCCTTCCGGCTGGCCCGGTCGGCTGTCCGGGGCATGATGAAGCGGCGCACCGGCCGGATCATCTCCATCACGTCCGTGTCGGGTGTGATCGGCAATCCCGGTCAGGTGAACTATTCGGCCGCCAAGGCCGGCATGATCGGCATGACGAAGGCGCTGGCCCGGGAAGTCGCAACTCGCGGTATCACCGTGAATGCGGTCGCGCCCGGGTTCATCGCTACCCCGATGACCGATGTGCTGACCGATGACCAGAAGAGCAGCATCCTGACCGTGGTGCCGGCCGGCCGTCTCGGCACGCCGGAAGAGATCGCGGCGGCGGTTGTCTATCTGGCCAGTGCGGAGGCTGCCTACGTCACGGGTCAGACGATCAATGTCAATGGCGGCATGGCCATGATCTGATATAGCTTTCCGGTCCTTTGCCAGCGACCCCGCGGGCTTCTGGTCAAGGATTGGAAAGTGTGTTAGCAAACGCCGGCCGGGCGGGGCGACCGCGGGTTCAGGATCGGTCCCGGAATGGGGTGCGGGCTTCGCACGGTCGGGCACAAGTCAGGCGCGGTTCAGTCTACCGGCGGCCGTCGGGCTTCTTTCGAGCTTCGATATCCCCTGCAACACCTGCGCCCTGAGGCCGGCATCCGCCCGGATGCCGGTCCGGAAACATCCAGTTCACGTTCTCGGACAGAGCACGTCGAAGCGAATTTTGAGGAAGCGAGCATGAGCGATATCGCGGAACGCGTGAAGAAGATCGTCGTTGAGCATCTTGGCGTCGAGCCGGAGAAGGTCACGGACGCCGCCAGCTTCATCGATGATCTGGGCGCGGACAGCCTGGACACCGTCGAGCTCGTCATGGCGTTCGAGGAAGAGTTCGGGGTCGAGATCCCCGATGATGCCGCCGAGACCATTCTGACCGTCGGCGACGCGGTGAAGTTCCTCGAGAAGAACGCCGGCTGAGGCGTTCCTTCACGACCGAAGATGGCCGTTCCGCGGCCCCGGCTGGTGACCCCGGCGGGCGTGTCCGCTCCGGTATCCGGAGCGCCGTCCCCCGGCGGGGTCGCCCGTGGCGGTACGGTCCCGTGGCCGGGCAGTGCGGCCGGATCTGAAGACCAGAAGAAAAGCGAGTCGCTCGCATGACTCTGAGACGCGTCGTCGTCACCGGCCTCGGGATGGTGACGCCGCTGGGCAGCGGTGTCGAACACACGTGGCGCAGGCTTCTCGAGGGGGCCAGCGGGGCCCGACGGATCGAGCGTTTCGACGTCAGCGATCTGCCCTGCCAGATTGCCTGCCAGATTCCCCGCGGCAATGGCACCGACGGCAGCTACAATCCCGATCTGTGGATGGAGCCGAAGGAGCAGCGCAAGGTCGACGAGTTCATCGTCTTCGCCATGGCTGCCGCCACCCAGGCTCTGGCTGACGCCGACTGGGCGCCGAAGTCCTATGAGGACCAGACCCGCACCGGCGTGCTCGTCGGGTCCGGCATCGGTGGCCTGATCGGCATCGAGGATGGCGCCCATGTGCTGCGCGATCGCGGCCCGCGGCGTCTGTCCCCCTTCTTCATTCCCGGCCGGCTCATCAACCTGGCCTCGGGCTACATCTCCATCCGCCACGGCCTCAAGGGGCCGAACCATGCGGTGGTGACGGCCTGCTCCACGGGCGCCCATGCCATCGGCGATGCCGCGCGTCTGATCGCGCTGGACGATGCCGACGTGATGGTGGCCGGCGGGACCGAATCTCCCATCGGCCGTCTGGCGCTGGCGGGCTTTGCCGCCTGCCGGGCGCTGTCCACCGGCTTCAACGATCGCCCCGAGCAGGCGTCGCGTCCCTATGACAGGGACCGTGACGGCTTCGTGATGGGCGAGGGCGCCGGGGTGGTGGTTCTGGAAGAGCTGAACCACGCGCTCGCCCGCGGGGCCCGCATCTATGGCGAAGTGATCGGCTACGGCATGTCCGGCGACGCCCATCACATCACCGCGCCTGCCGAGGATGGCGATGGCGCCTTCCGCTGCATGTCCGCGGCGCTGAAGCGCGCCGGCATCTCGGCGGCCGACATCGACTATGTGAACGCCCATGGCACCTCGACGCCGCTGGGCGACGAGATCGAGCTGAACGCCATCCAGCGTCTGGTCGGCAATGCCGCCGCCACGCTGACGATGTCGTCCACCAAGTCGGCGGTCGGCCATCTGCTGGGCGCGGCCGGTGCGGTGGAGGCGATCTTCTCGCTGCTGGCGATCCGCGATGGCGTGGCGCCGCCCACCATCAATCTCGACAATCCGTCCGTCGAGACGCCGATCGACCTGGTGGCCAACAAGCCGAAGCAGATGCCGATCCGGACCGTGCTGTCCAACTCCTTCGGCTTCGGCGGCACCAACGCCTCGCTGGTGTTCCGCGCCCTTGACGCCTGACGGGCCGGCACCAGCTTCCGGCAGGGTCCACGCATCACGGCCCGCGACACGCCCCTCCGGCTGCGCGGGCCGTTCCGTTCCGCGGCGCATGCGACCAGGCGCACGAAGTGCGGACCGCACCGTGCGCCTGAAGACCGGCGGATTTCCTCTATGCTCCAGACGCATGAGAAATCCGCATCGGAATACCGAAATGTCCTTTTCAGGGATCTTTGGTATGGTGTCGTCCAGAGGGAGAGTTGAAGGGTGAGCGACGAGAAACCGACCGACGGCACAGGGGCCTCCCCGAAGGCGACGGACGGTGCGGCCTCCACGCCGCCGTCTACCCCGCCGGCGAGCCTGGAGCCGACGCCCCTCGTGCGCCCGCATGTGGCCCCCCGGGCCGTGCGCGAGGAGACCGGCACCGAGGGCACGCCGGCGCCGAAGCGCTCGGATCAGGCGCGCAGCCCGGTGGTGCGCTTCTTCAGCGGCCTGTTCACCCTGGCGGTTCTGGGCGTTCTCGGCCTCGGCGCGCTGTTCTATTTCGGCCGGCAGGAATTCGTGGCCCCCGGACCGCTTGCGGCGGATGCCATCGTCAGCATTCCGGCGGGCAGCGGCGTGGAGGGCATTGCCAGCGCGCTCCAGAGCCGCGGCGTCATCTCCAATTCGTGGCTGTTCATCGCGGCGGCCCAGCTTTCGGGAGAATCGGCCCGGCTGAAGGCCGGCGAGTTCGCCTTCCGCGCCGGCGCTTCCATGCGCGCGGTGATGGCGACCATCGTCTCCGGGCAGGTGGTGCAGCACACGGTCACCATTCCCGAGGGGCTGTCGAGCGCCCAGGTGGTGCAGCGCCTCAATGAGGATCCGGTGCTGGTCGGCACCATCGCGGCCATTCCTCCCGAGGGCTCGCTGCTGCCGGAGACCTATCTCTTCGTGCGCGGCACCACCCGGGCGCAGATGGTCGAGCGCATGCAGAAGGCCATGGGCCGGGCCATCGACGAGGCCTGGGTGGCGCGCGATCCCGACCTGCCGATCCGCGACAAGCGCGAGCTGCTGATCCTTGCCTCGGTGGTCGAGAAGGAGACCGGCGTCGCCTCGGAGCGGCCGCGGGTGGCGGCGGTGTTCGTCAACCGGCTGCGCAAGGGCATGCGCCTCCAGTCGGATCCGACGATTCTCTATGGCCTTTATGGCGGCGCGGCCTGGACCCAGGACCGCAGCGCCATCCAGCGCTCGGAGATCGACCGCCCGAACCCCTACAACACCTATCAGATCGCCGGCCTGCCGCCGGGCCCGATCGCCAATCCCGGGCCCGATGCCCTGATGGCGGTGGCCCGTCCGGCCGAAACCCTCGAACTCTATTTCGTGGCCGACGGCAGCGGCGGGCATGTCTTTGCCGTGACCCTCGACGAGCACCAGCGCAATGTCGCCCGGTGGCGTGCGGTCGAGCAGCAGCGCCGGGCAGGGGAGGCAGGACAATGAACGCGACGGAGATCGCGCAGGAGGCCGGCGCCACGCCGGCCAGCATGACCGGATTCGCCCGGCAGTCCGGCGTCATCGACGCCGGTCCGTGGGCCTGGGAGATCCGCTCGGTCAATGGCCGCGGTCTCGACCTGCGGCTCCGTCTGCCGCCGGGGCTCGACGCCCTGGAGCCGACGCTGCGGGCCGCGGTGTCGGCGCGCTTTGCCCGCGGCACCCTCAATGCGACCCTGACCCTCGATTCCGGCATGGTTTCCGGGGCCCTGCGCATCAACCGCGTGGTGCTCAATTCGGTGCTGACCGCCATCGAGGACATCCAGTCCCGGCTCGATACCGTGCCGCCGACGCCGGAAGGCATCCTCGCTTTGCGCGGCGTGCTGGAACAGCCCTCGGCCGCGACCATCGACGATCTGTCCGAGGCCGACCGCGCGGCGCTGGTGAAGGGCTTCACCGCTGCCCTCGACGGACTTGGGGCGGCCCGCGCCGCCGAAGGGAAGGCCATCACCACCGTGGTCCTGGCCCAGGTCGACCGCGTGGCCGGGCTGGTGGCGGCGGCCCGCGTTGCCCCCGGCCGTCGGCCCGAGGTCATCGCCGAGCGTCTCGCCAGCCAGGTGCGCCAGCTGGTGGCGACCGATTCCGGTCTCGATCCCGCCCGGCTCCATGCCGAGGCGGTGCTGATCGCCACCCGGGCCGACATCCAGGAGGAGCTGGACCGGCTGGACGCCCATGTGGCGGCCGCGCGGACCCTCCTCTCCGGGCCGGGGCCGGTGGGCCGCAAGCTCGATTTCCTCGCCCAGGAATTCGGCCGCGAGGCCAACACCCTGTGCGCCAAGGCCGGCGATGCCATGCTGTCCGGCCTCGGGCTGGAGCTGAAGGCCGTCGTCGACCAGATGCGCGAGCAGGTCCAGAATCTCGAATAGGTGAGGAGCGCCGACGTCGATGGCCGCTTTCCAGGATCCTGCCGGCCCGCCGGACCGGGGTTTCATGATCGTCCTGTCCTCCCCGTCCGGGGCGGGCAAGTCGACCCTTGCCCGGCTTCTCATGGAGACGGAGAAGGAGCGGCTCGGCCTCTCGATCTCGGTGACCACCCGGCCGCGTCGGGCCAGCGAGATCGACGGCGTGCACTACCGCTTCGTCTCGGTGCGCGAGTTCGAGCGGCTGCGCGACCATGGCGACCTGCTCGAATGGGCCGAGGTGCACGGCAAT
>JBBSSF010000272.1:0-5588 GCA_038242345.1 Hyphomicrobiales bacterium | reverse complement strand
GGATCGAACGCTGTTTCAACAAGTTGAAGAATTGGCGCCGCCTCGCCACCCGTTACGACAAGACCGCCGACAGCTATCTCGGCTTCGTCCTTATCGCCTCAGTCCGCCTCTGGATGCGAGCCTTTGTCAACAGAACCTAGGAGATACCACCCATAGATTGCATTGAGAGCCCATTTTGATCGAAATCCGGCTGACGACGGAAATAAACTTGCAGAAACCGGCAGACTGCTCTCGCGAAGCGTGTGCTTTCCGTTGCCCGCCCAGCCCGCACTCGGGTGATTCGCGACAGCCGGTTTCTGCAGGCGGAACTCAGCACCGATTGCGGCTCCGGCGGGCGTGGCTCCAGGCGAGAAGCTCCTTGTCCCCCAGCGCGCCGTCTGCCTTTGCGATCGCCGCGCGCAGGATCGGGATGAGCGCGTCCTCGGGGGCGTGCGTCATGAACCAGTCGAGCGTCAGCGCAGCAGCAGCCCGAAGCTCAGGCGCCGCCGCCAGAAGGTCCGTGTCCGCATGGCCGTCGATCATGTCATTCGGGACCATGGCGACGAGCCGGAGATCATCGCCCCGGGGAGCCAGCACGGCATGGCCGACATAGGATGTCGCCCGGATGATGGAGCGCCGGCGTGCCCGCTCCGGATGGAGGTCCGTGTCAATCCTGGACGAGACCCAGGGGCCGGCTGTCGGCAGATTCCGGCCGCGCGACCGGTCGGTGAAGCTCGCATAGCCCGAGCCGGGCTCCTCATCGAGAAAAGGGGGCTTCCTTGGCATGGTCATTCTCCTTGGGGTGAGACGGGGGCCGGACAAAAACACCCCGTCAGGCAACGTGAAGCCGACACCGGAAACGCGCAGGCGCGTCACCGGTGGGTGGAGTACGGGAAGGCGGAAGCGAGATCAGGCATCGGACATGGGCTTGCCGTCGACGAAGGTTCGCCGCGGAAGGCGCACCGCCATTTTGCGATGGAGCAGGAGCTCGGCGAGATCCTGTCCGATGTGCGCGTTCCTGGCGAAGTTGAAGTCGAGCCCGCGCCGCTCCACAAGGAAGAGCGTGCACTCCTTCCAGTCGCGCCCGTCCCTGTTGACGAGGACCGAATAAACCCAGGGCTCGGCATTCGGCGGCACCGTCACGCCCAGGAGAGCGACTTCCGAGGGCGTGGCGCGACGCAGCCGCCGGCCGCGCACCTCGTTGGACTGGGAGCGCGAGGCCAGCCAGTGGAGCATATCCCCCCAGTCCGCATCCACGGGAACGAGATCAGGCATCGACATGGCTGGCCCCCTCGACGAAGGCACGCAGGCTGTCGGCGAGGATCAGGCGGCGCCGGCCGATCCGCACGCTCTTCACTCGATCGTCACGGATGAGGGCAAACAGAGTGGACCGGCCGATGCCAGTCGCAGCGATCGCCTCAGTGATGGTGTAGGAGATCCGGGGAATGTCCCGGGCCCTCGGGACGCTTGTCTGGCTCATCGGCGCAAACCTCCTGAAACCGGGAGGTCGCGCGCGCAGCCGACCTCCCCCTCAAAGGGAAATCGGGCCCCGGACATGGGGCCGCCGCGGTCCCGGCGATCCGGTCGCGACGTGGCACTCCTGCGCTCACTGACGTGCATCTCATAAGCACGTCTGAAGAAAGAATCCCCGATTGGCTCCTGAAAGTCAAGTGAACCACAGCGGACGACTTGATAAACACCCTTCATCGGAAAGAAAAAATCATGCATCTCCGCCTCCCTCCGTGGCATCGGCAATCGCACGCTGCAAATGCTCCATGGCCTTTGGCGGACGATTGAAGATGAGAGAGCCGACCTCCTCCCACCACTGCTCAAGCTGGAGAAGCGCCTCCAGCATGGCAGGGGCCGCCAGAACAAGACGGGCGGTGGCGTCGGCATTCCCGGCCGACATATCGACCTGAATGATCTGCTCCGTCTCCAGATCGGACGGATCCGTCTCGGGCGCGGCAAGGATGGCACCGGGCACGCTCGTCGAGCGGTACCAGGGACCATCCGCGCGATGAGCAGACCGCGCCGGCCTCATGGCCGCCCCTCCACCGGGCCCCGGAGGGCATCAATGCGGAGACCAAGCAGGGCAGCATCCCGGCTGATGCCGCGGATCGGCTCGACCAGTTTGGCAGCACAGTCGAGAAGGTAACCGACGGCCTCTCGAAGCAGATCCTCATGATTGGTGTCGGCCACGACGTGATGCCCGGCCGCGGTCCGAAGCATGTCGGCAGCCGCGAGAAGCACTTCGGCGGAAATCTCGGATGCTGGGTTGCGGTGCGCGGAAGCAGACTGATGAAGCATCGGGGCTTTCTTTCCTCAGGGCACAGGAAGGCATTTGCGGAAGCGTTGGTGCGCATCCACATGGGCTGTCGGAAGTTCGAAGGAAGAGCAGGCGTCGTGGGCTGCCAACCTCATAGAAGCACGGCAACCGATTATGGCAGCGGTGGGTGCCTAGCCCGTCAGGTGGCGAGCGGTGGCAGCGTGGGTCAGGGGTGGCTTGCTCGACGCAGTGACATCTGCGAT
Source organism: Hyphomicrobiales bacterium (assembly GCA_038242345.1). GTDB lineage: Bacteria > Pseudomonadota > Alphaproteobacteria > Rhizobiales > Segnochrobactraceae > JBBSSF01. Next base: position 3,080 of record JBBSSF010000272.1, on the reverse strand, counting down.
ACCTCAGGTATTAAATAAGCCACTGAAGGCCGTCAATACCTCAGGCATCATTCTGCCCTCCGGAGCGCACATGATATCAAGCGAACAGGTTCGGGCCGCCCGCGCCCTCCTACGTTGGGAGCAACGGGATCTTGCCGAGGCATCATTGGTCTCGCTCCCATCAATCAAGCGCTTAGAGAGCAAGCCAGGGCCCTTGGCGGCTCAAGAGCGAACAATTGTTGCCATCCAGCGCGCCCTTGAGGCTGCGGGCGTGATTTTCGTTCCCGAGAATGGCGAGGGCCCCGGCGTCAGGCTGCGGAAGGTGCGCGAGGGGGAATGAGTGGCCGGATGCCGGGTAATGCCACCGTGAGTACCGATCCGCGCGCGGCAGGCAGCCGCGAGAATGGCGAATTCTACGCCAATTTCAGTCAGGGGGAGGTGTGCGACTGGGGGAAGCACGCCGGTTCGGCTTCCTCTGCGATGGCGGTCGCACTTGGTACGGAGCCACCCTGCGGCTGCTATCGCCCGGCGATCTTGTGTGGACGGCGCCGAAGCGCAGTTATGTCGACGTCGGCCGGATGCACAGCGCTCTCGCTGTGCTGACCTATGGCATAGACCACCGGGCATTGCCGGTCATTCCGGGGCTCAGGAATTGCGCGTCGCCATCGACTGGCCGCGAGGTGCCCGCTCGAAAGGGACGTCAGCGGAATAGGCTTCTTCGGCAACCAGAACACCATCTGCCAGCCCAAGGCCTCGAAATGGCGCGCGACCGTGTCGTGCGTCAAGAAACTGCTTCCGTACAGGCAGAAGGAAGGCTGACCTGAGGCAAGGACGGGGCGGCTGTTTGCGAAGCCGCTCGTCCCGGAACATCACTCCGACGCCAGGAAAGCCGATTTTTCGCTCTCTTCGATTTTTTCAGACTTGAACGTCAACTCTCCGCTTATGGAGCCATCGACCATCGAACAGACGGCCCGGAGCTCAAGCACCCCGCCCACGGCAGGTCGCATATAGGATCCGCCCCGCGCGTGCTTTTCGCCAGTGACGATCCAGACGATGTCGAGCTGCTCGCGCGCAAGGAAGTCGAGAAGGGCCTGCCGGTCCACATGCGCCGCACTTGGGCCGGGATGACGGGTGGACGGATCCCGAAACAGGACCCGCCCATCCGGCGCGACATAGTCGAACGCCTGTCCGTCGGCGAGGCGAAGAGACAGGCCGCGCATCAAAGTGCGAGAGGGAATCGCAACGCTGGCCGCCCGGGTGATCGAATGATCATGGCCACCGCGCTCGAGGTCTCTACGCCCGCTTGTTGCAAGCAGGCCATCCGGCGCGCCGTCGGTGCTGTCGATGACAGCATCCTTATCAGTCTGTCTCGCGGAGGGATGCCATGCATATTCGCCGAGATAAGCATCTCTTGAAAAATATGTGTCGGCGATATCGCGATGAATATGATCGCCTGTTCTGATCCAGGCCATCAAAGTGGCCACTTCTGCGCGCGGAACGAAGACGGACTTAACCTGACGCCACATATATCTCTGTGCAAGGCGCTCCCCATCCTTGGACATCCGCTCTTGATGGGCGGTCCAATGGCTGTTGAGGACAAGCCACTTACCTCCGTCCGGATCGACGAGGTCGATCAGGGTGGCCACATCGGGCACATCCTGCTGCTCGTCCTGTGCCCAGTCGAGGCGCTCCTGCGGCGGCGCCATGCGCCAGGCGACCTTCGGTACCCACCAGGCCGCCTCGCCTTCCTCCGGATCCCGCTCGGGGAGGTCTGTCACCAGAATGGAGGGATCCATCTCCCGGGCCCCTACCTGCCACGGGCCGTCATACGGCCGTGGGCGGCCGTCATCTCCAGCCTCAAGCGGGGCGAGGTCGCTCAGTCGGCCCACCAGCTCATGAAGAGCAATCCACTGATATTTCTTGCCGATACGTTCGATCCGGTGGTCTCGGCGCCCACTTGACGGGATGTTGTCATCGAAGGTCTGGAACCGCTCCGATGTCCAGCCGAGATCATGCGCCCGCCAGACGATCCAGCGACGGGCGAGTTTGCCTCGATAGGTCGGATAGTTGACGCGGCCCGATCCAGACCACATCCGCGAGCCAATAAAGTCCTTTACCCATTCATGGAAGATATGCGCTTCCTCGCCGCCAAGCAGTGCGGTCAGCTCTGCCGTCAGGTTATCGCGGAGACGCTCCTTGTCCGCGCGCTCCCCCGAGTCGGCGCTTCTCGACAGTCGGCCCTCTTTGACCAGCCAAGGGCTCGGCAATGCCTGAATAATCTTGTTTATTTCGATCACCCTTTCGAGAGCTGAAATCCGCTCTGGGTAGGGGGCGATCACGCGCGCGTGCCAATCCGCATAGATCTCTTCTGGCGATATGCCGGCGAACTGCCTCGGCAACGTCAGAAAGTGATCGGCTATCGGATCGATTATATAGTGTGCGAAATCTCCCATATAATCGGCTGACCAGAAAATGGTGTCCGGGGTAGTATCCCCAGCATCGAGAGGACGCGCGAAGGTTTGAAGGACCGCATCGGAAATGGGCTCGATCGGCTGTCCCGGCGCATAAGGCGGACGGGCCCGGGCAATCTCGATGTCCGCGGGAAGCCCCCCCTTCACACAAGCCAACTCGACGAGGCCACGGGCGTGGTCGCGGATCAGCGCGTGGACCGGCATCGGGCTTTTCGCGAAAGCGGCCTCAAAGGCAGCTCGGGCAAGATCTGCCAGATCGTCCGTCGTGTGGTTCCGCAGCGCCGCACCATAGCTGGCCGCAAGCACACGATCGAGAATGTAGGGATCATCGACATCCGCGAAGTGCCGGATCAGCCGGGCCGCCAAGGCTCGCCGGTTTACCAGCAGGCAGGCCAGCGCCTGTGGTGCCCTGTCCCGTACCGAGCGATGGCTGAGGCATAACAGCCAGGTCAGCGTCAGCGCGATGAGCCATATACGATCGTCTTCGATCTCCTGCAGGCCGTTGGAGAGGGTCCAGTCGATCAGGATCCAGACCGGACTCTCCTCTCCCTCTTCGGCGAGAGACGTGATCCAGATGGACCATTCCGCGTCCCGTTCGGGCATGGGCTTTGCCCGAAGCTTCTCGTCCAG
>JBBSSF010000271.1:0-5594 GCA_038242345.1 Hyphomicrobiales bacterium | reverse complement strand
AGCACCGGTGCCGCACTCGGCAGCATCATCGCCGCCGACATCGCCGCCCACATCAGGAAGGCGAGCGCGAAGCCGGCCGGCGTCAGCAGCCCGGCCGCCCCGCCGAGGGGAACGCAGATGGTGGCAAGCCCCGCCGCTACCGAGGGCGGCAGGTCGAGACCGCCGAAGACGTCCATGCCCGGCCCCAGCGCCGCCAGCCCCTCGGCCGGCATGCCAGCCACCATGGCCAGCAGCGCCACCCAGCCGAGCGCCGCGATGATGCCGACGAGCACCAGGGCCGCCCGGTCGAGGGCGCGCGGACGATGCGGACCGGCAGCGGATGCGGACATGGGACAAGGCCTTCCAGCAAGTTTCGCAAAGGGACGCGGCCTCCGACGGACCGGACCGGCACCCGAAGGCGGCGGCCACGTCATTTTTCGTCAGGATCGGCTTTTTCTTGAACCCGGCTTTGCCCTGGATCAAGGTCACCGGAACGGATCATGATGAAAAGGTGGCATCGCGAGCGCGCCCCTTCCGGGTGGCTGCCGCTTCACCATATCCCCGCAACGCCGAACCAGATTTTCCCGGGCCCCTCCGCTTCCGGTCGAGGGAGGAGCCGCACGAACGAGAGAAGGGCCGCGCCATGAATTCCGAACGCTTGAACCGGACCGTCGATGCGGCCGTGGTGGGCGGAGGTCCGGCGGGGCTCACGACCGCGATCGGCCTTGCCCGCGCCGGCCTTCAGACCCTTCTGATCGCCCCGCCCGCTCCGGTGGACCCGCGCACCACCGCCCTTCTCGGCGCCTCGGTGGCGCTGCTGGAGGACTATGGCGTGTGGTCCCATGTGGCCGACATCGCCGCGCCGCTCTCGGTCATGCGCCTCATCGACGACACCGGCCGGCTGGTCCGCGCCCCGGAGGTCGCCTTCGATGCCCGCGAGCTCGATCTGCCGGCCTTCGGCTACAATGTGCTGAACGACGCGCTGAACAACGCCCTCGATGCGGTCGCCGCCTCCACCCCGGGCCTCACCCGGCTGATGGCGAAGGCCACCGCGGTGCGTCCCGGCGCCGAAATCATCCTGATCGACACCGATGCCGGCCTTGTCACCGCCAAGGTGGCGGTTGCCGCCGACGGCGCGCGCTCGCTTGCCCGCACCGCCGCCGGCATCGACCTCAGGACCTGGACCTATCCCCAGGCCGCCCTCGTCACCACCTTCGCCCACGAGCGGCCGCACATGGACGAATCGGTGGAGTTCCACCGCCCGGCCGGCCCGTTCACCGTGGTGCCGCTGAAGGGGCAGCGCTCCAGCCTCGTCTGGGTGGAGACCCCGGACGAGGCGCTGCGTCTCGCCAGCCTGCCGAAGGACGAGCTGGAAGCGAAGATCGGGGAGGTCTCCCACGGCCTGCTCGGCGCGGTGCACATCGATGGCCCGGTGGCCACCATTCCCCTCGGCGGCCATGTGGCCAAGAGCTTCGGCGCGCGCCGGGTGGCCCTGGTCGGCGAGGCGGCCCACCGCTTCCCGCCCATCGGCGCCCAGGGGCTGAACCTGTCGCTGCGCGATGTCCGCGATCTGGTCGCCACCCTCGGCGAGGCCGTGGCACGGGGCGAGGATCCGGGCTCGGATGCCACGCTCGCCGCCTATCACGCCCGCCGCCGGGTGGATGTGGTCACCCGCACCCTCGGCGTGCACGCCCTCGACAAGTCGCTGCTGTCGGGCTTCCTGCCGGTGCAGGTGGCGCGGGGCCTGGGGCTGACGCTGGCCGCCAATGTCGGCTCGGTCCGCCGCTTCATGATGCGCCGCGGCCTCGGCGAGGGCCTGCGCCGCCGCGTCGCCAACGGCTGAGCACAGACGCACCGACGCCCGTCTGCTGCCATGCGCCCCGGAGACCCCAGGGTTTCCGGGGCGTCTGCCTGTCCCGGCCCGGTGACCCGTCATACCAGAGATCCTCGAAGAGGACTCTTTGGGTATTCCGATGCGGATTTCTCATACCAAAGATCCTTGAAAAGGATTCTTTGGTATTCCGATGCAGGTTTTCCATGCCTTTGGGGCATATGGGAAATCTGCTGATCTTCAGGCGCACGGTGCGGTCAGCACTTCGTGCGCCTGGTATCAGATCATCCCATGGGTGATGAGGAAGATCACCCCGGTGACGGTGACGACGGACAGCAGCGTTCCGACCAGCACCGCGGTGGAGGCGCCGTCGACGAAGGCGTCGTAGCCGGCCGCCATCACATAGACATTGGCCGCCGGCGGCAGGCTCGCCATCAGGATGGCGGTTGCCAGGAACACCGGATCCAGCCCGGCAATCAGCGACACGAAGGTGAAGGCCAGCAGCGGATGGAGCACCAGCTTCATCGCCAGCACCGGCGGCAGCACCTTCGGAATGCCGCGGAAGGGCCGCAGCCCCAGCGTCACTCCGAGGGCGAACAGCGCCGATGGCGCCGCGGCCTGGCGCAGCAGCGTCAGCAGGGTGTCGAGAGCGGCCGGCGGATGGAAGCCGACGATGGCCGCGACAATGCCGGCCACCGACGAGACGATGAACGGGTGCGTCGCGACCCGGAACAGCGCCCGCCCCACGACCCGGTCCAGAGGCTCGCCGGCCCCGTTGGCGAGAGCCATCAGCACCGGCATGAGGGTGAACAGCAGCATGTTGTCGAAGCACAGCACCAGGGCCGTCGGCACCGAGGCGCCGGTGCCGAGCACCGCCAGCGTCAGCCCGGGCCCCATGTAGCCGACATTGGCATAGCCGCCGACAAGCGCCAGAATTCCCGCATCGGCCGCGCTGCGACGCGCGACGAAGCGGGCATAGAGAAAGGCGATGGTGAAGGTCAGCGCCGTGGCACCGGTGGTGGCGATGACGAAGCGGCCATTGGCCAGCTCCGCCACCGGCGTGCGCGACAGGAGCTGGAAGAACAGCGCCGGCAGCGAAAAATAGATCAGGAAGAGGTTCATCCACTGGAGGCCGGCTTCCGGCGCCTTCATCAGCCGGGCGGCGAGAAAACCGAGAAAGATGAGCCCGAAGAAGGGAAAGGACAGGTCGACGACGGCGGACATGCGGGCTTTCCGGAGCGCCCGGCCGGCGGCGCCGGCGGGATCCGGGCCCGGAAGGCGGGGCGAGGCGAGGGAGGGCGGGAACGGACGGTGCGGCGCTCCGTCGTCTTCCTCGTTGATTAGGGGACGAACTTGCCCTTAATCAACCCGGCATCACGGTGCAGGCCGCGATTCCCCCCAACGGCCCGCCTTTCCCTTTCGCCCACCAGACACCCAGATGGCCCGACGCTCCTCGCTCCCCCCCCTCCTTCTCGACCTCCGCTACCGGCTGGAATATGCCGGCGTGCGGGTGGGCGCCGCCCTGCTGCGGCTGCTGCCGGTCGATCTGGCGAGCCGGGTGATCGGCAAGAGCTGGCGGCTGATCGCGCCGCATCTGCGCCGCCAGAAGCGGGTGCTGGAACATCTGGCCCTCGCCCTGCCGGAGAAGACCGAGGCCGAGCGGCACGAGATCTCGCTCCGCATGTGGGAAAATCTCGGGCGCGTGATGGCCGAGACCGTCAGCCTGGACCGGCTCGTGCGTGATCCGGAGCGGTTCATCATCTCCTATGACAAGGTGGCGCATCTCGACCTGTCGCGCGGGGTGGTGCTGGTCTCGCTCCACTATGGCAACTGGGAAATCTCGGTGCTGCCGGCCAAGGCGATCAATCTCTACCCGGTCGGCGTCTATCAGACCGTGCACAATCCTTTTCTCGACCGCTATCTGCGGGCCGTGCGCGCGCCCTATTACAAGGAAATCCTGCCCAAGGGCCCGGATACGGCCCGCCGCCTCATCGGCACGATGAAGCGGGGCGGCTCCATCGCCGTGCTTGGCGACCTGCGCGAGACCCGGGGCATCCTCGTGCCCTTCTTCGGCCGGCCGGCCTTCGCCAATCCGCTGCCGGCCATGGTGGCGCGCATGACCGGCGTGCCCCTCGTCGTCGACCGGGCGACCCGCCTGCCCGATGGCCGCTTCCTGTTCGACATCGTGGAAGTGCCCGTCCCCCACACCGACGACCGGCACGAGGACGTCCGCATCGCCACCGCCGCGGTCCATGCCCGCTTCGAGGAGTGGATCCGCGAGCATCCGGACCAGTGGATGTGGGCCCACCGCAAATGGGCCGCTGCCCCCGGCGACATGGCCGAACCGGCCGAGAATGGCGCCGCCGCCGCCGGGGAAGCGGCTTCCAAACACGAATAGGTTGGCGCGGCCGCCCTGCCTTGCCGGGGCCCCGGAGAATCGGGCAGGAACGGGCAGAGGCGTTTTCGCGCCGCACAATTTCACCTGTCCGCTCCGGAGCCGTGATTCCCATGAAAAGCCCGCGCGCCTTCTTCAAGCCGCTCGCCATCGGAGCCCCCGAACCCTATCGCGAGCTGCCGGTCCGTCTGGAGCGCATGATCCATTTCGTGCCGCCCCATCTGGAGAAGCTGCGCGCCCGCGTGCCCGAGATCGCCAAGGACGTCGATGTCGTCCTCGGCAATCTGGAAGACGCGATCCCGGTGGATGCCAAGATCGCCGCCCGGCGCGGCTTCATCGAGATGGCCAAGTCCACGGATTTCGGCACCACCGGCCTCTGGACCCGGGTCAACTGCCTGAACTCGCCCTGGCTGCTCGATGATCTGACCGAGATCATCGCCGAAGTCGGCAACAAGCTCGACGTCGTGATGCTGCCGAAGGTGGAAGGCCCCTGGGACATCCACTATGCCGACCAGCTGCTGGCGCAGCTGGAAGCCCGCCATGGCGTGTCCAAGCCGATCCTCATCCACGCCATCCTGGAGACCGCCGAGGGCGTGAAGAATGTGGAGGCGATCGCCGCCGCCTCGCCGCGCATGCACGGCATGAGCCTCGGCCCCGCCGATCTCGCGGCGTCGCGCGGCATGAAGACCACCCGGGTCGGCGGCGGCCATCCGGACTATGTCGTGCTGGCCGACCCGACCGGCACCGACGCCCCGCGCACCGGCTACCAGCAGGATCTGTGGCACTACACCGTCGCCAAGATGGTGGATGCCTGCCTGTCCGTCGGCATCAAGCCCTTCTATGGCCCGTTCGGCGACTTCTCGGACCCGGCGGCCTGCGAGGCCCAGTTCCGCAACGCCTTCCTGATGGGCTGCGTCGGCGCCTGGTCGCTGCATCCGACCCAGATCGCGCTCGCCAAGAAGGTGTTCAGCCCGGATCCGGCGGAAGTGAAGTTCGCCAAGCGCATCCTCGACGCCATGCCCGATGGCTCCGGCGCGGTGATGATCGACGGCAAGATGCAGGACGACGCCACCTGGAAGCAGGCCAAGGTCATCGTCGACCTCGCCCGGCTGGTGGCGAGCAAGGACCCGGCACTCGCCGAACGCTACGGGCTGTGATACCGGGCACGTAAGTTCTGACCGCACCCACGCGCCTGAAGAACAGCAGATTTCTTATATGCTTCAACGGCATGAGAAATCCGCACCGGAATACCAAAGGATCCTTTTCAAGGACCTTTGGTATACTCCTACGCCGTCGGAATCCCCGGTGATGCCCCGCCGATGAGGTGGAACCTGTCTGTTATGAGGCTGGCTATCCGAGTTGCCTGTTTGGGCAGACATCGGAAGAAGT
>JBBSSF010000270.1:0-5622 GCA_038242345.1 Hyphomicrobiales bacterium | reverse complement strand
GCCGCCGCCAGTTTTTCCGGATCGGTGGCGGCCGGCATGCGGCCGGAGCCGTTATAGGCGCTGACCGCGCCATCGGCCCGGCCGACCATCCAGAAGGTGTCGCCGCCGATGCCGGCATTCTGCTGCTCGACGACCGAGAGCATGGCGGCGGCAGCGATCGCCGCATCCGCCGCGCTGCCGCCGGCCTTCAGCACATCGAGACCGGCAAGCGTCGCCAGCGGATGGGAGGTGGCGACCATCCCGTTTTCGCCATAGGCCGCGGACCGGCCGGGCATCTGGAAATCACGCATCGCGGAGGTCCTTCAGGAGCATGTCTTCCGCCCGGTGACAGGCGGCAAAATGGCCGGCGCCGACCTGACGCAGCAGCGGCGTTTCCGTGGCGCAGAGCTCGGCCGCCATCCGGCAGCGGCTGCGGAAGGCGCAGCCGGCCGGTGGCGCGATCGGGCTCGGCACGTCGCCTTCCAGCAGTCTCCGGCCTGCCGTGGCGCCGGGATGGAGCCGCGGCACGGCATCGAGCAGGGCATCGGTATAGGGATGGGCCGGGCGACGATAGAGGGTGCGCTTGTCGGCGAACTCGACGATGCGGCCGAGATACATCACCGCGACCCGGTGGCTGATGTGGCGCACCACCTTGAGGTCATGGGAGACGAAGAGATAGGACATGCCCCGGCTCTTCTGCAGGTCCATGAGCAGGTTGACCACCTGGGCCTGCACCGAGACATCCAGCGCCGACACCGGCTCGTCGCAGATGACGAGCTTCGGATTGAGGGCAATGGCGCGGGCAATGCAGATGCGCTGGCGCTGGCCGCCGGAGAAGGCGCCGGGCAGCCGGTCCATGTGATGACGGCCGAGGCCGACGGAGGCGAGAAGCTCCGCCACCCGCTCGACCAGCTCCTTGCCCGAGGCGACGCCATAATTGCGCAACGGCTCGGCGACGATGTCGAACACGGTCATGCGCGGGTTCAGTGACGCATAAGGGTCCTGAAACACCATCTGCACGTCGCGCCGGAGCTGCCGCAGGGCGCCACCGCGCAGGGTGCGCGTCACCTGACCGTCGATGGCAATCGCCCCGCTGGTCGGCTCCAAGAGCTGCATGATGAGCCGGGCGACGGTGGACTTGCCGCAGCCGCTTTCCCCCACCAGCCCCACGGTCTCGCCGGGCATCACCCGCAGCGACACGCCGTCAACGGCGCGCAGCGTCGCCGTCGGCCGGCCGAGCCAGTCGGCGCGGACGGGGAAATGCTTCACGAGGTCGTCGACCTCCAGCGCCGGCACCGGCGGCGGGGCCCCTTCGACAGAGGGCGCAAGCGGGATCATGCGGTCGCCTCCTCATCGGCGCGGTGACAGGCGACGTGATGGCCGCCGCCGAATGCGCGCAGCACCGGCACCTCGGCCCGGCAGCGGGCCTCCACCAGCGGGCAGCGATCGGCAAAGGACCAGGCGGTGGCCGGCCCGGTCAGCACCGGCACGGTGCCGGGGATTTCCGCCAGCCGCGGCGGGCTCTCGTCATCATCATCCAGCCGCGGCGTCGCCCGCATGAGGGCGCGGGTGTAGGGGTGGCGCGGGCGGGCGAACAGCGTCGCCACCGGCGCCTCCTCGATCTTGCGCCCGGCATACATCACCGCCACCCGCTCGGCCATTTCCGCGACCACGCCGAGATCATGGGTGACCAGCAGGATGGCGGTGCCGGTGCGCGCCTTCAGCTCGCGCATCAGATGGAGGATCTGGGCCTGAATGGTGACGTCGAGCGCCGTCGTCGGCTCGTCGGCAATCAGCAGCCGCGGCTCGCAGGCGAGCGCCATGGCGATCATCGCCCGCTGGCGCATGCCGCCGGACAGCTGGTGCGGATATTCATCCACCCGCCGCTCGGGGCTGGCGATCTGGACGCTGGTGAGGAGTTCGATCGCCCGGGCGCGCGCCGCCTTGCGGTCGAGCCCCAGATGCAGGCGCAAGGGCTCGGTGATCTGCTGACCCAGCGTCAGAACGGGATTGAGCGCGGTGGCCGGCTCCTGAAACACCATGGCGACGTCGCGGCCGCGCACCCGGCGCATTTCCTTTTCCGTCAGCGCCAAGAGGTCCCGCCCCTCCACCCGGATGGCGCCGGAGGCGATGCGGCCGGGCTTCTTCACCAGCCGCAGCAGGGAGAGCGAGGTGACGCTCTTGCCGCAGCCGCTTTCGCCCACCAGCGCCACGGTCTCGCCGGCGCCGATGGTCAGCGAGAGACCATCGACGGCGCGGACGGTGCCGCGGGCCCCCGCAAATTCCACCACGAGATCGTCGATGACCGCCAGCGGGGTCGATGTTGGTCCGGACATGTCCGCCTCCCTCACCGCCGGGCCTGACGGTCGATGACCGCCTGCAGGCCATTGCCGACCATGTTGACGCTGAGCACCGTCAGGGACAGTGCCAGCGCCGGGAACAGCACCGTGTAGGGCGCGATCTGGAAGGTGCCGCGGGCATCCGCGATCATCGCGCCCCAGCTTGGCACATCCGGCGGCGTGCCGGCGCCGACAAAGGAGAGCACGGCTTCCAGGATCATGGCCGAGGCGAACACGAAGGTGCCCTGCACGAGGAGGATCGACACGGTGTTGGGCAGGATGTGGCGCACCAGCAGCAGGGGCAGGCGCGTGCCCGAGGTGATGGCCGCATCGACATAGGGCCGCTCCCGGAGCGACAGCACGACCGAGCGCACCAGCCGCGCCATGGCCGGCAGCTCGCCCAGCGCCACGACGAAGATGACATTGCCGACGCTGGCTTTCGTCAGGGACATCAGGGCGATCGCCAAGAGCACGGCGGGAATGGACATCAGCGCATCCATCAGCCGCATCAGCACGGAATCCGCCCGCTTGAGGAAGCCGGCGAGAAGGCCGACCGTCAGGCCCAGCGCGGTGACGAGAACCGCGACCGACACGCCAACGATCAGCGACACCCGGGCGCCGAAGAGGACGCGGCTGTAGATGTCGCGGCCGAGGCGATCGGTGCCGAACCACGCGCTGGCCGAGGGCGGCTTCAGCCGCAGCATCGGGTTGAGCCTGTTGGGATCGACGGTGCCGAGGAACGGAGCAAATAGGGCTGCCGCCAGCACCACGACCAGCACGAGGGTGCCGATCGCCAGCCCCGGATGCCGGGCGATCGCGCCCGCCCAGCGCGCGGGCGCGGCGGCGCCGTCACTGGCGGATGCGCGGATCAAGGAGGGCATAGCTGAGATCGACCACCAGATTGATGAGAACATAGAGCCCGGAGATGACGAGGATCACCCCCTGGATCACGGGATAGTCGCGGCGCGCGATGGCATCGACGGTGAGCCGGCCAAGGCCCGGGATGCCGAACACGGTTTCCGTCACCACGACGCCGCCGACGAGGAAGGCGAAGCCGAGGCCGATGGCGGTGACGATGGGCACGCCGGCATTCTTCAGGCCATGGCGCAGCAGGATGTCCGGCTCGCTCACGCCCTTGGCGGCGGCGGTGCGGATGTAGTCCTGCCCCAGCACCTCCACCATGGCGCTGCGGGTGATGCGGGCGACCAGACCGACATAGGAAATCGACAGCATCGCCGCCGGCAGGATGAGATGCGACAGGAAGGGCCAGAATCCCTTCGCCAGCGGGGTGTAGCCCTGCACCGGCAGCCAGCCCAAAGTCAGCGCGAACAGGTAGATGGCGGCATAGGAGGTGACGAACACCGGCACCGAGAAGCCGACCACCGACACGCCGGTCGTCAGATGATCCACCCACGACCCCGCCTTCCACGCCGCGATCACCCCCAGCGGCACGGCGATGAGCACCGAGAACACCAGCGTCAGAAGGGCGAGCGAGAAGGTCGGCTCCAGCCGCTGGCCGATCAGCTCGGTGACGGGCTTGCGGGTGAAGAGGGACGTGCCGAGATCGCCCTGCACCAGCCCCAGCAGCCACGCGCCGAAGCGGACGAGGAAGGGCTCGTTGAGGCCGAGCGCCGTGCGCAGCGCCTCGATCTTCTCGGCGGACGCCCCCTCGCCGGCAATCACCGCGGCCGGATCGCCGCCGGCAAGGTTCAGCAGCGAGAAGATGAACAGCGCCACCAGGAGAATGAGGGGGACGGTCATCGCCACCCGGTGGAGAAGGAAGCGGATCATGGGGCGCCGGGGTCCGGTCTGTCAGGATGGCCGCGGGCGGCGGTCATCCGGGAAGGGATCGCAGCGCCCCGCCCGGGGGGCAAGGGCGGGACGCCACGTCGTTGTCGGGGCGGATCAGTCCGCCTTCTTCACGTTCCAGAACACCGGGTCGCCGGTCGGCAGCACGCCGGAGAGCTTGGCGCTGTAGCCGAAGGGCTGGGTGAACTCGCCCCACAGGGCGAAGGGCACGGTCTCGGTCACCCGCGCATTGATCTCGGCGGCAATCACCTTGCGCTTCTCCAGATCCGGCTCGGCATAGAAGGCCGTCACCAGCTCCTTGGTGCGCGGATCGCAGGACCAGCCGGGATAGTTGGGGTTGCAGGCCGTGACCACATAGTAGCTGGTGACCGGCGAGCCCAGATCATAGCCCGAGAGATTGGTGACGAAGGCGCTCCAGCCGCCCTTGTCCACCGGGTTCTTGTCCTTGCGGCGGGTGAAGAGGGCGTTCATCTCCAGAGGCTCGACCTCGACATCGAAGCCCGCCTGACGCAGCTGGTCGACGATGACGGCCGAGGAGGCCCGCTCGACGTCTTCCGATGTGACGGTGAGGATGCGGATCTTCGCCCCTTCGGCGCCGGCCTCCTTCAGCATCGCCTTCGCCTTGGCGATCTCCGGCTTGACGATGTCGGCGGTGCCGGCATCCGAGGCATAGGGCGAGCCGCAGGTGTAGATGGAGACGCAGTCGGCGTTGCCATAGTCGGTGCCGGCGCCGATGGCGGCCAGAACCTCGGCGCGGTTGATGGCCTGCTGGGCGGCCTTGCGCACCTTCGGATTGTCGAAGGGCGGGTTGGCATGGTTGAGGCGCACCACGCCCATGGTCGCGGCCGGGCCTTCCGGATGGGACAGCACGACGGCGTCATCGCCCTTCAGGAGCGGCAGCAGATCGAAGGGGACATACTGGATATAGTCCAGCTCGTCATTCTTCAGCGCCGAGACGGCCGTGGAGCCATCGGGGATGGTGAGGATCTCGACGCGGTCGACGTTCACCACCTTGCCGCCGGCCAGACCGTCGGCCGGCTCGGAGCGGGGCTTGTAGGCCGGGTTCTTCACGAACACCGCCTTGGAGCCCGGCACCCATTCATCCGCCTTGAACAGGAACGGACCGGAGCCCACCACTTCCGTGACGGCAACCGTCGGATCCGTGGCCGCCAGCCGCTCCGGCATGATGAAGGGCACGTTGGAGGCCTGCTTGGCCAGCGCGTCCAGCACCAGGCCATAGGGCTTGGCAAGCGTCAGCACGACGGTCCTGTCGTCCTTGGCGACGAGGCTTTCGGTGGCGTCGGCGAGTTCCTCGCCCATGCCGTCCTGCTTCTCCCAGCGCTTCAGGGAGGCGACCACGTCAGCCGCCGTCACCGGCTTGCCATCGGAGAAGACGAGGCCCTCGCGCAGCACGAAGCTATAGACCTTGCCGTCGGGGCTGACGGTGAAGGTGTCGACCATCTGCGGCTTGATCACGCCCTTGCTGTCCTGGGAG
>JBBSSF010000269.1:0-5658 GCA_038242345.1 Hyphomicrobiales bacterium | reverse complement strand
CCCGGCTGGGCCGGGGCCGAGGGCTGCAGCGGCGCACTGGCCGCCGGCTGCTGCGCCGCCGGCTGCTGCGCCGCGGGCTGCTGGACGACCGGAGCCGGGGTGGCCGGACCCGGGCGCGGGCCAGGAGTGGACGGAAGGTCGGCCGCAGGAGACACGGTCGGAGCCGTCGGAGCCGAGGCGGCCGGCACGGAGCTGACCGGCGACGGGGTGACGGGGGACGGTGCCACCGGAGCGGCGGCGACCGGTGCCGGAGCCACAGGGGCGGCGGCCTGCGGCGCGGGGGCCGAGGGTCGGGGACCGGGGCGGGGGGCGCTCCCGCCCGCCCCACAGGCAGGGCCGGAACGCAAAAACGGGCGACCGCCTGGCCGCCCGTGCAGAGGGTGTCGATCCGGACCGGAGCGGTCCCGGGATCAGCCTTCGGCCTTGGCCTTCGGGCCGCCCTTGGCAACGCCGACGAGAGCCGGGCGCAGCACGCGGTCGCCGATGACATAGCCGGACTGAAGCTCCTGCACCACGGTGCCGGACGGCAGCTCGGGGTTCGGCACCTCGAACATGGCCTGATGCAGATGCGGGTCGAACTTCTCGCCTTCGGCGGCAATGCGCTTCACGCCGTGCTTTTCCAGCACCTTGGCGAGCTCGCGCTCGGTCATGGACACGCCTTCCACGACCGCCTTCACCGCCGCGTCCTCGCTGTCGCCGGCCGACTGCACGGCGCGGGTCAGGTTATCGCTGACGGAGAGCAGGTCGCGGGCAAAGCCGGTGATGGCGTACTGGGCGCTGTCGCGCACCTCGCGCTCGGTGCGGCGGCGCAGGTTCTCCATGTCCGCCAGCGTCCGCAGCACCTGATCCTTCAGGTTGGCGGCATCGGCGCGCGCGGTCTCCAGCGCGGCTTCCAGCTCGGCGGTGAGGGAGGGAGCCGACGCGCCGACATCTGCCGCCGCCGCCCCTGCCGTCGCCTGGGTCGGCGCGCCGGTCTCGGGCTCGGAGGTCTTCAGCGTCTCGTCGTTCATGAAAAAGGTCCTCGTGATCCAGCCAGGGGCCCGGGTCTTCTGTCAGCCAAGCCCCCGGACGGCCCCGCGCTCCGGATATCGGCGTGCGGGCGGCGAAAATCAAGCGGGCGCGCGATCCGAAACCGGCTCGCGCGCCCGCTGACTGCTGAGACTGCCGGTGGCAGGGCCGGATCAGAGCCCGGTCTTGATCCAGTCGGTCAGGCGGCTCTTGGGGGCCGCGCCCACCTGGGTGGAGGCCGGCTTGCCGTCCTTGAACAGGATCAGCGTCGGGATCGAGCGCACGCCATACTTGATGGCCGTCTGCTGGTTCTCGTCCACGTTCAGCTTCAGGATCTTGACCTTGCCGTCGAGCTCCTTGGAGATCTCCTCCAGGGCCGGGCCGATCATGCGGCACGGGCCGCACCACTCGGCCCAGAAGTCCACCACCACGGTGCCGGACGCGTCGAGCACATCTTCCTTGAAGGAAGCGTCGGTCACTTTCTCGGTCGCCATCGCGATCATCCTTGTCTCGGAGACGGGGACACCCGCCGGCCGGAGCCGGCGCGGCGTCCCGAGTCTGAATCTTCCAGTCGGGTGAAAGGTAGGGACGGCACCCCGGGTCCGTCAAGGAACGCTGCGGTGACCAATGTGTCTCGTCCTGCGCACCGTGCCGGCTCAGGTCCCCGGCGTCACGAAGGAATCGAGCACCCGTTTCGTCCCCGCCTTGTCGAAGGCGACCGTCAGCTTGTTGCCTTCCACCGCCGCGACGGTGCCGGGGCCGAATTTCTGGTGGAACACCCGGTCGCCCTTCGAGAAAGGCGAGGGCGTCACGGAGACCGACTTGGCCACCAGCTCGCCCTCGATCTCGCGCGGGATGGTGCGCGGCCGGCTGGCGCCGCCATAGCCGCGGCCGGTGGCCGGGCTCTCGGTGCGGGCCTTGCGGGCGCGCTCCCAGCCCGGCGTCTGGTAGTTGGAACTGCCGAACGGCTCCATGCGGTCGAACCGGCTCTGGCCATAGCCGCCATAACCGCCGGCTCCGCCCGATTCGCGCACCTCCACCGCATCTTCCGGCAACTCGTCGAGAAAGCGCGACGGCACCGTGGACTGCCACATGCCATGCACCCGCCGGTTGGAGACGAACCAGATATAGGCCCGCTTCTTCGCCCGGGTGATGCCGACATAGGCGAGCCGCCGTTCCTCCTCCAGCCCGGCCCGGCCGCCCTCGTCGAGGGCGCGCTGGTGCGGGAAGAGACCCTCCTCCCAGCCCGGCAGGAACACGGTGTCGAACTCCAGACCCTTGGCGCCGTGCAGCGTCATCAGGGTCACCTTCTCCTCGTCCCGGTCGCCCTCGGTGTCCATGACCAGGGCGATGTGTTCGAGGAAGGCCGGCAGGGTCTCGAACTCGCCCATGGCACGGACGAGTTCCTTCAGGTTGTCGAGACGCCCGGCCGAATCGGGCGACTTGTCCTGCCGCCACATCTCCGTGTAGCCGCTCTCGTCGAGCATGGTCTCGGCGAGTTCCGTGTGGGGCATGATGTCGAGGGAGGCGCGCCAGCGCGCGAAGGCGTCGGTCAGCTCGCGCAGCGTCGAGCGCACCCGCGGCTTCAGCTCCTCCGTCAGCACCAGCTCCTCGGCCGCGTGCAGCAGCGGGATGCCGCGGTGGCGGGCGGCTTCCGTCAGGAGCTTCACCGTGGCATCGCCGATGCCGCGCTTGGGCACGTTGATGATGCGCTCGAAGGCGAGATCGTCGGCCGGCTGGGCGATGGTGCGCAGATAGGCCAGCGCATCGCGGATTTCCTGCCGCTCATAGAAGCGCGGACCGCCGATGACCCGGTAGGGCAGGCCGGTGGTGACGAACCGGTCCTCGAACTCGCGCATCTGGAAGGAGGCGCGCACCAGGATGGCGATCCCGTCCAGGCTCTGGCCCTGACGCTGGAGGCTCTCGATCTCGTCGCCGATGGCGCGGGCTTCCTCGCCGGAATCCCAGCCCGAGGCGACCGTCACCTTCACCGCATCCGGCGCGTCCCGGTCGGTGAACAGGGTCTTGCCGAGGCGGCCCTCATTGTGGGCGATGAGATGGGAGGCGGCCCTGAGGATCGGCGGCGTCGAGCGATAGTTGCGCTCCAGCCGGATGACCGCGGCGCCGGGAAAATCGTGCTCGAAGCGCAGGATGTTGTCCACCTCCGCGCCGCGCCAGCCGTAGATCGACTGGTCGTCATCGCCCACGCAGCAGATGTTTCTGTTGCCCTGGGCCAGCAGCCGCAGCCACAGATATTGCGCGATGTTGGTGTCCTGATACTCGTCCACCAGCATGAAGCGGAAGCGGCGCTGATAATCGGCGAGAATATCCGGATTGTTCTTCAGGATCCGGATCGGCTCGACCAGAAGATCGCCGAAATCGACGGCATTCAGCACCTTCAGCCGGTCCTGATAGATCCGGTAGAGGGACTGGCCGCGGCCATTGGCGAAGGCGCGGGCATCCGCCGGCGGCACTTCCTCGGGGCCGAGGCCGCGATTCTTCCAGCGGTCGATCTCGGCGGCAAGCGCCCGGGCCGGCCAGCGCTTCTCGTCGATATTCTCGGCCTGGAGGATCTGCTTGAGGAGCCGGATCTGGTCGTCGGTGTCGAGAATGGTGAAGTTGGACTTCAGCCCCGCCAGCTCGCAATGGCGGCGCAGCATGCGCGTGCCGATGGCGTGGAAGGTGCCGAGCCACGGCATGCCCTCCACCGACTGGCCGATGAGGCTGCTGATGCGCTCGCGCATCTCGCGCGCGGCCTTGTTGGTGAAGGTGACCGCCAGAATCTCGCCCGGGCGCGCCCGGCCGGTGGCGAGGATGTGGGCGATGCGGGTGGTGAGCACCCGGGTCTTGCCGGTGCCGGCGCCGGCCAGCACCAGCACGGGACCGTCGAGGGTCTCCACGGCGCGGCGCTGCTCCGGATTGAGACCGGAGAGAAAGGACGGCTCGGGCGCGGAGCGGGCAAGCGCGCGCGCGGCAATGCCGCCGGGCTTCGGCCCGGGCACCGGGGCAGGGGGCGTGTGATTCTCGGGTGCGGACATGGGGTCTCTTATACCGCGCGTCGGCGCGGATGCGATGCCGCGTCGCATCGGGAGGAGCACGCCTTCATCCGGCCGCCCGAGGGACAGGGGCGGGGAAAAAGCAAAGCGGTACTCAGGAAAAGTGCGCAGGCGCCTTTCTACACCCGCACCCCCGCGCGACACCCCCATCCGGGGGCATCCGGCGGGCACAGCGGGGGAATTCGCATTGACGAATTATTCACTTTTATCGGCGGTTTCGCTGGCGTTCCGCCGATTGGACCTTATGCTGGGGAGGTCGAGGGTTTCCTTCCGTCAGACGATACGGTAAATCGGTATTAACCAGTCCGGACGTATCACCGGGGCGGGAGGCGACGGTTGCCTCCGGTGCCGCGGGCCGCCCGGTCATTCCAGCCGGGAGGTGGACCAGATGGCGCTTGGTGCCCATGGAGTTGTGACCGGGTGTTGAGCCAGATCGTTTCCGATCCCATCCGCCGCCTTCTCGGGCTGGTCTCTGGCCCGTCCTCGGTGCGGCAGTTCCTGACGGCCACCACGCTTGCCATCGGTGTGGCGGCCACGACAGCAGCTTCTGCAGCGGCCGAAACGCGGACGCTGGAGCTCTATTACGTCCACACCAAGGAACGGGTCTCGATCACCTTCAAGAAGGATGGTCGCTTTGTTCCCGGCGGTCTGCAGCAGCTCAACCGGACGCTGCGCGACTGGCGGCGGAACGAAGTCACCCGCATGGATCCCGCCCTGTTCGATCTGGTGTGGGAAGTGTGGAAGGCCTCCGGGTCGCGCCAGCCGCTGAACGTGGTCTCGGCCTACCGCTCGCCGGCCACCAACAACATGCTGCGCAGCCGTACCCGCGGCGTGGCCAAGTTCAGCCAGCACATGCTGGGCAAGGCGATGGACTTCTACCTGCCGGACGTGTCGATCACGACGCTCCGCGGCCTCGCCATGAAGAAGCAGGTGGGCGGCGTCGGCTTCTATCCGACTGCCAACACCCCGTTCGTCCATCTCGATACCGGCAATGTCCGGGCGTGGCCGCGCATGACGCGGTCGCAGCTCGTGGCCCTGTTCCCGGATGGCCGCACCCTCCATGTTCCGGCCGATGGCAAGCCGCTGCCCGGCTATCAGGAGGCGCTGGCCGCCTATCAGGCCCGCAAGGGCAAGTCTGCGCCCACGATGATGGCCTCGTCCGGCCGCTCCGGCTCGTCCGCCTCCTACAGCTCCGGCGATGACGGCAGTGTCGTCCGCTCCACCGGGTCTGCCGGTGGCAAGGGCCTGCTCGCCATGATCTTCGGCGGTGGCGCCGACGAGGCCGAGGACAATGCCGACGAGGAGAGCGGCTACGCCACGATCCCGTCCCGGCCGACCCGGGATATCGGCGCCCGCTCGAATGTGGCGGTTGCCCGCGCCCCGGCTCCGGCTGCGGATGATGACGAGGAGGGCGGCGCGCCGGCGCCGGTGGTCGCCCAGACCCGTCCGTCCCGGGATGGCGCGCTGCCCGGCGTCAGCCTGACCGCTGCCCCGCCGACCACTGCGGCCGCCCGCGCGACCGCTGCCGCCGCTGCCGAGCCGGTCGACGTGCCGCGCGCTCCGCTGCCGACGGCGGCCCCGCCGGCCCCGGCTG
>JBBSSF010000268.1:0-5679 GCA_038242345.1 Hyphomicrobiales bacterium | reverse complement strand
GGCCTCGGCCTTGCCATCTCCCGGTCGATCGCCCAGAACCATGGCGGCGATCTCAGTGTCGATCCGGGCGGCGGCGGCACCGGGCGGGGCGCCCGCTTCCGCCTGTCGCTGCCGGCAGCCCGCCCCCAGGGGCGCGCGACCACGGACCGCGACGAGAACTGAGCACGCTGTGTCCACCCGCCCCTTGACCGCGCCGGCGGCAACGGGTGAATTTCCCACATGGATCACAAGGGCGCCTTCCGGATTCTCAAGGGAGGCGCGCCGATCCAGAATCCCGGATGACGGAGAGGGCCACCGGAATCATGGCGGAAACGGCTTCCAGCGAACGGATCTACATCGTCGACGATGACGCGGCCGTGCGGGATGCGCTGTCGGTGGTGTTCATGCTGGAGGGATTCGATGTCCGCTCCTTCGAGACCGGCGACCAGTTCCTTGCAGCCGCGATCGCCGATCCGGCCTGCGTGATCCTCGACGTCCACATGCCCGGGCGCTCGGGCATCGACGTGCTCGGCACCCTGAACGCGCAGAACTATCCGGCGCCGGTGTTCATCATCTCCGGGCAGGGCGATATCCCGATGGCCGTCCGGGCCATCAAGGAAGGCGCCTTCGATTTCATCGAGAAGCCCTTCGATGCCGACACCGTGGTGACCCGGGTGCGCGAGGCGCTGTCCACCCGCGCGGCGCTGGCCGCCTCCCCCGCCACCCGGCCGGAGCCGGATTTCCCGGGCCGCGACCAGCTTACCCCGCGCGAGCGCGAGGTGCTGACCGAGATCGCCGGCGGCGCCTCCAACAAGGAAGCCGGCCGCCGCCTCGGCATCTCGCCGCGCACCATCGAGGTGCACCGCGCCCGCATCATGGAAAAGCTCGGCGCCCGCAACACCGCCGATCTCGTGCGCATCGTCTTCACCGGCAGCTGACGCCGGCAGACCGCGCCCGACATCCCGGCCCCCCAGGACATCCCGGACCGGCCGTCAGGCTCCCTGACCGGCCGGTTTTTCCGTGCCTCCGACCGGACAGGACGCCCGCCGGCGTGTTCACACCACCGGCACGCCGCTCAGCTTCGCCTTCTCGCGCGGCTCGACATGAATGGAGATGCGGGCATCCGGAATGAGGTCGCGGATCGCCTTCTCCAGCCGGTCGCAGATGGCGTGGGAATCCTCGACGGTCATCTCGCCGGCCACCACCAGATGGAACTCGACGAAGGTGGTGCGGCCGGCCCGGCGGGTCTTGAGGTCATGGGCCTCGATCGCCCCTTCGGCATGGGCGGAGATCACCTGCCGCACTTCGGCCAGCTCGGGATCCGGCAGGGCCTCGTCCATCAGCCCGCCGACGCTCTCGCGCATCAGCCCCCAGCCGGTCCACAGGATGTTGATGGCGACGGCGCCGGCGATCAGCGCGTCGAGCTGCATCCAGCCGGTGACGGCGGCCGCGGCCACGCCGACCACGACGCCGATCGAGGTCCACACATCGGTGAGCACATGCTTGCCATCGGCCACCAGGGCCGGCGAGCGATGGCTGCGGCCGACCTTCACCAGCACATAGCCCCACACGCCGTTGAGCACGCTGGCGGCAGCGTTGATCGCCAGCCCCAGCGCCGGGGCATCGATCTGGCGCGGGGCGAAGAAGCCCTTCCAGGCCTCGTTCAGAATCGCCCCCGCCGCCAGAACGATCAGCACCCCTTCCAGGACCGCGGAAAAATATTCCGCCTTCTCATGGCCAAAGGGATGGTTCGCATCGGGCGGCTGCGCACTTACCGAAATGGCTATGAGGGCCGCCACCGATGTCGTGATGTTGATGATGCTCTCCAGAGCATCGGAATAGAGCGCGATGCTGCCGGTGACATAGTAGGCGACATACTTGATCGCAAAGACGATCACGCCCACGGCAACGCTTCCGAGAGCAATCCGCTTCGTGAAGGACATGGCGACCCGCTTTCTGGGGTGGGAAAGAGCCGGCCCGCCAACAGCGGAGGCAGGGGAACGGAACGGCTGCGCGATCGACTTATACCAGAACCGCATGACAGAAAACCCTCCCTCTTCTTGCAAGCCGGAAGCGGTTTCATGGCCAGAGCGTTTTCCCTTCGCCCCGGCTCAGGGCAAACACTCTAATCTTTTGACTTATCGCATTTTTCTTCACGCGAACCGGCAACCACTGCGCTTGCAAATGCTGTCGGACACCACCCGGGGGACGGGAGGAATCCGGATCCGTAGCATCCCGAATGGCGGGAACGGGGGGGCGGCATTGATATTTCCCGACGACCGCAGCGGGGGCATGCGGAAAATACAGGCACCGGGATCCGGAGCACGCGCCGTGCCATCGCGTCGGCGCGCGCTGGATTCCGCCAGAGAGGCGAGCTGTCCGATGATCCACATCCTGGAAGACGATCCGGGCGTATCCCATGCGCTGCGGCTGCTTCTGGAACAACTGGGCCATGAGGTCTCGTGCCATCCCGATGCCGAGAGCTTCTTCGAGCTGGCTCCGCCGCATCATGAGGACCTGGTGATCGTCGATCTGGCGCTGCCGGGCATCTCCGGGGTGCAGGTGGTGCGCTGGATCAACGAGCTGGCCGATCCGCCGCGGGTGGTCATCATGTCCGGCCTGCCCCAGACGGCCATCGACCGCGAGATCAGCGGCAGCGTGAAGCGCCCGCCGGTGGTGGTGCGCAAGCCGCTGACCGAGGCGAGCATCGCCGCCCTGCTCTGACATCTCCTCCGGCCCGGCCCGCTCCTGCGCCGGTCCGGCCCTGCCCTTTCCGGCCCCCGGGGAAAAAGGGAACAAGTCGGAAACAAGCTCCTCCGGTCGCCGCTGCCGGATGCTATAGGAAGACCTCCGGAGCCTCCGAATCCTGTCGGAGCATCCGCCGATCCCGAACCGGAGGCCCACCCGACCGTGCCTGATCCCGCGCCGCGCCTTCTCTCCGGAACCAAGCGTACCGACGATGCGGATGCCGCCCTGCGGCCGCGCGCGCTTCAGGAGTTCATCGGCCAGGCGAAGGCCCGCACCAATCTCTCGGTGTTCGTGGAGGCCGCCCGCACCCGCGGCGAGGCGCTGGACCATGTGCTGCTGGTGGGCCCGCCCGGCCTCGGCAAGACCACCATGGCCCAGATCGTCGCCCATGAACTCGGGGTGAATTTCCGCGCCACCGCCGGTCCGGTGATCGCCAAGGCCGGCGATCTCGCCGCGCTGCTGACCAATCTGGAAGACCGCGACGTCCTCTTCATCGACGAGATCCACCGGCTGTCGCCGGTGGTCGAGGAAGTGCTCTATCCGGCGATGGAGGACTACAAGCTCGATCTCATCATCGGCGAGGGGCCGGCGGCACGCTCGGTGCGCATCGACCTCGCCCGCTTCACCCTGGTGGGGGCGACCACCCGGCTCGGCCTTCTGACCAACCCGCTGCGGGACCGGTTCGGCATTCCGCTGCGGCTGGAATTCTATTCCGTCGAGGAGCTGACGGCGATCGTCACCCGCGGGGCCGGGCTGCTGTCGGTCGGCATCACCGAGGACGGCGCCCGCGAGATCGCCCGCCGCGCCCGGGGCACGCCGCGCATCGCCGGCCGCCTGCTGCGCCGGGTGCGCGACTTCGCCATCGTGGCGAAGGCGTCGGCCATCGACGCGGCACTGGCCGACGATTCCCTGTTGAAGCTCGACGTCGACCATGCCGGTCTCGACCTGCTCGACCGGCGCTATCTGCGCCTCATCGCCGAGACCTTCACCGGCGGCCCGGTGGGCATCGAGACCATCGCCGCCGCGCTCTCGGAGCCGCGGGATGCCATCGAGGAAATCGTCGAGCCCTATCTGATCCAGCAGGGCTTCGTCGCCCGCACGCCGCGCGGCCGCATCCTGACCAAGGCGGCCTTCGACCATGTCGGCGTCGCCCCGCCGGCCCGGCTGCCCTCGGAGCAGATGGGCCTCGGCTTCGGCGACGGCAGCGAGCTGGACTGACGGCCGGCCGGAGCCCCGCTTTCCCCTGCGGCCGGCGCCTGCGGGCGCACCGCAATTCTTCATGGGCGCGAAGCCGGGGCGGCCCCCCGGCGGGACGTTGATCCGGCCGCCCGGACATGCCCTTCTCGGCCCTGTCCCTGAATCCGGGAGTCCGCACCGTCGCGTTTGCGGAACGGGCTTTCGTGTCGCTGGGGCGGGGCGGAAATCGCCATTCTCTTCCGGACCCGGATGCGTCAGCATCGCCGGCGCCGGCCCTGCCCGCCCGGATTCCGGTCCGCGGCGCGCGATCCCGCCCCGTTTTTCCCAGCCCCTGCCGATCCCTGTCGATGGGTGAGACCTTGCCCCACAATGAAACGGCCCCCGAAACGCCCGCTCCGGATGCCGGGCCCGACACCCCCGCCGCAGACCGCGTCTATGCCGACGGGCTACCCTTCGACGACGTGCATTATCTCGAAGCCAAGATCATCCTGAACGGCCACCGCTTCACCGCGCTCCAGGATTTCTTCAGCTTCGCCAGGATCGTCGCCCGGGTGGCGAAGCGCGAGGGCGTCAGCTTCGATCCGGAGGCCGGCCGCGGGGTGCGGCCGCAGATCCGCGAGGTGCTGTTCTTCGACACCGCCGATTTCGATCTCTATCGCAACGCCTTCATCCTGCGCCGGCGGGTGACCTATGTGGACGGCTTTCCGGTGGGCGAGCCGGAGCTGGTGTTCAAGTACCGCCACCCGGACCGCGAGACCGCCGCCGCCATGGACGTGCGGCCGCAGATCAACGGCCTCTACAAGGTGAAGTTCAAGGAGGAGATCCTCCCGCTCAAGAACCGGCTGGGCGGAGTACGCTCGCTGTTCTCCCACAATGTGCAGTTCCCGTTCCGGCCGCGCGGCCTCAATGATCCGATGTCGCCGGACATGCTGGTGCGCGCCTTCCCCGCCCTCACCCCGCTGGTCGAGAAGAACCCCCAGCGCATCGCCCTCGTGAACCAGACCGCGGTGGAGGAGGTGCTCCTGGATCTGGGGCCGCTCGATTTCGGCAAGGGCATGGTCGCGCCGTGCAATGTCTCGCTGTGGCGGACCCGGGGCGAGCAGTTCCATCTGGTGGGCGAGTTCTCCTATCAGGTCCGCTATGCCAAGGCCTCCGACATGAACCCGAAGGCGCTGGAGCGCAGCAACGCTTTCTTCCGCGCACTTCAGGACGAGGCCCGGGACTGGATCCAGCTCGGCACCACCAAGACCGCCGCCGTCTACCATCTGAAGGGCGCCGGACCCGCCTCCCATGAGTGAGGCCGCGCCTGCCGCAGCGCCGCCGGAGACCCTGCCGCCCGTGGTCAGCCTGCGGGATCTCTTTCTCGGCTTCCTCATCATCGGCGCCACCAGCTTCGGCGGCGGCGTCGTCGCCTATCTGCGCGCCGGCATCGTCGGCCAGCGCAAATGGCTGGACGACCGCACCTTCGTCGAGCTGCTCTCCATCTGCCAGACGCTGCCGGGGCTCAACGCCTCCAACATGGCGATCCTGGTCGGCGACCGGCTGCGCGGCACGGCGGGGGCGGCCTGTGCGCTTGCCGGCATCTGCCTGCCCGGCGGGCTGTTGATGGTAGCCGCGGCCATGCTCTATGCCGCCGCCACCCATTCCCATGCCGGCATCGGCGGCGCGCTGCACGGCGTGTCGGCAGCAGCCGTCGGGCTGGTGCTGGCCACCACCCTCCAGCTCGCCGGCAAGACCCTCGACCGCTGGATGGAT
>JBBSSF010000267.1:0-5684 GCA_038242345.1 Hyphomicrobiales bacterium | reverse complement strand
TCGGTGATCCCCAGATTCATGGCGCCCGCGGCGCCCGGAAGGGTGGGATTGTCGAGCAATGGGGCCTCCTGCCCTGTCATGCCCTTCCGCGACCGGAGCCTTGTTACCGGCCCCTTCGACGCGGAGGGGGAGCCTTTTCCGGTCGCACCGGAAAAGGCTCCGGGGTGTCGGGTCTGATACCAGCCGCACGAAGTGCTGACCGCACCGTGCGGCTGAAGGGCAGCAGATTTCTCATATGCCCCAAGGACATGAGAAATCTGCATCGGAATACCAAAGAGTCCTCTTCGAGGATCTTTGGTATCAGACTTCGAGCCAGTCGCGCTGGATGCCCCGGTCGGCCCGCAGCGCTGCCGGCGTGCCCTCGAACACCATCCGCCCGTGGCCCATGACGTAGACCCGGTTGGAGATGTCCATGGCGATCGAGAGCTTCTGCTCCACGAGCAGGATCGAGATGCCGGTGCGGGCGATGGTGGCGATGAGGTCGCCCACCTGGCGCACGATGAGGGGGGCGAGCCCCTCGGTGGGCTCGTCGATCATGATGAGATCGGGCTCGCCCAGAAGCGTGCGGCACATGGTGAGCATCTGCTTCTCGCCGCCCGAGAGCACACCGGCGGGGCTGTCGGCGCGACGTTCGAGATTCTCGAACATCCCGAGCATCCCCTCGACGGTCCAGCGCCCGGGCCGGCGGGTGTTCTTGATCCCGAGAAGCAGGTTCTGCCGCACCGTCAGATAGGGGAAGATGTCCCGGTTTTCCGGCACATAGCCGAGCCCCAGCCGGGCGATGCGGAAGCTCGGCAGGCCGGCGATGTCCTGCCCCTTGAAGAGCACGCGCCCGTGGGGGGCCACCTCGCCCATGATCGCCTTGACGGTGGTGGACCGGCCGACGCCGTTGCGGCCGAGCAGGCTCACCACCTCGCCGGTGCCGACCTGGAAGTCGACGCCCTGGAGGATGTGGCTCTTGCCATAAAAGGCGTGCAGGTTCTCGACACGCAGCATCACAGCGCCTCCTCGCCCAGATAGGCATCGCGCACCTTGCGGTCGCCGCGGATCTGGGCCGGCGTTCCGGTGGCGATCACCATCCCGTAGACGAGCACCGAGATCCGGTCGGCCAGACCGAAGACCACGCCCATGTCGTGCTCGACGATCAGCAGGGTGCGGCCCTCGCTCACCCGGGAGATCAGCGCGATCGCCCGGTCGGTCTCGGCATGGCTCATGCCGGCGGTGGGCTCGTCGAGCAGGATGACCGAGGGCTGGCCGGCGACCGTCACCCCGATCTCCAGCGCCCGCTGGTCGGCATAGGCCAGCAGCCCGGCCGGCCGGTCGCGCACATGGGCAAGGCCGATCAGCTCCAGCATCTCCTCCACCCGGTCGCGCACGTCGCCGAGGGAGCCGACCGAGCGGAAGGGCGAATAGCGCACCCCGAGCGGCCACAGGGCGGCGCAGCGCAGGTTCTCCGCCACCGTGAGACGGGGGAAGATGTTGGTCACCTGGAAGGAGCGGGCGAGGCCGCGCCGGGCGATCTCCTGCGGCTTCATCCCGTCGATGCGGTGGCCGTTCAGCCGGATCTCGCCGGAGGTGGGCGCGAGCCCGCCGGAGATCAGGCCGAAGGTGGTCGACTTGCCGGCGCCGTTCGGCCCGATCAGGGCGTGGCGTTCGCCACGCACCAGATCGAGGGTGATGCCGCGGATGATGTCGGTCCGGCCGAAGCGCTTGCGCACGTCGGTGAGGCTGAGGGCGGCGCCCGGAAGCGGGTGATGTCCGATCATCGCGCGACCTCCTCGGCCAGCCGGCCGCCGGCAACCCGGCGGGCCTTCAGGCGCAGGAGCGCCAGCCCCGCCACGGCCAGGGTGGCGGCCAGCACCCAGCCGGTCGCGCCATCCGCCATCAGCGGAATTCCGGCCAGCTCCAGCGGCTCCTCGGCCTCGCGCCAGCGCAGGATCATCTCGAAGGCGATGCTGCCGCCGCCGGCCAGACAGACCGCAGCCAGCACGGTGCGGATCCAGCGCGGCAGGCGCTCGCGCACCTCGCCGTCGGCGATGGCCTGACGCACCGTCTCCACCAGACCGGAGACGCCGCGCGGCTGGAACATCACCATCAGGACGAAGAGCGCGCCGAGATAGAACTGCCAGCCGGTGGTGTAGTCCGGCAGCAGGGACTGCATCGTCGTGATGAGGGCTGCCCCGATGATCGGACCGTAGAAGGTGCCGATGCCGCCGATGAAGGTCATGACGAGGACATGGCCGGAGGGTCCGAGACCCAGCATGTCGGGGGTGATGATCTCGTAGTTGATGGCCGCCATGCCGCCGGCGAGGCCACCGAAGCCGGCCGCCACCGTGAACACCCGATGGCGCACGCGCTGCGGATCATAGCCCACGAAGGCCACCCGGTCGGGATTGTCGCGGATCGCCAGCGACATCTGGCCAAGCGGCGTGCGGGTGAAGGCCCACATGGCGAGGGTGGCGAGGAAGATCCAGCCCAGAAGCAGGATCAGCACCTCCTGCCCCTGCCCGAAGGTGACGCCGAACAGGGCCGGCCCGGCGGTGCGGTCCCCGGCAATGCCCTCCTCGCCGCCGAACAGGCCGGAGAACATGAGGGCGATGGCCGCGATCAGCTCGCCGACGCCCAGCGAGAGCATGGCGAAGGGCGTGCCCGCGCGCCGGCAGGTGGGCCAGCCGAGGACGGCCCCGGCCAGAAGCCCTCCGGCAAAGCCCACCAGCGGCAGGGCCGCCACCGGCAGCGGCAGCCATCCGGCCTCGATCGCCCGCAGCGCATAGATGGCCGCATAGCCGCCGAGACCGAAATAGACGGCGTGGCCGAAGGACAGCATTCCGCCGCGCCCGAGCAGCATGTTGTAGGACAGCGCGAAGACGACATTCACCGCGGCCGCGCTTGCGACCGTGACCGCTGTCGATGATCCCGCGATCATCGGCACGACCGCCAGAACGGCCAGGAAGAACAGCCACGGGAGGAGCCCCGCGGAGGTGAGGAATCTGGTCACGACTCGCGCACTCCCATGAGTCCCTTCGGATGAACGATCATGATCCCGACCAGCAGCAGGAAGGGCAGGATCGGCGCGATCTGGGCAAGGGTGATGCGGCCGACATCGCTGCTGCCGGAAAGATCGATCCCGAGCACGGCCAGCACATCCGACACCGAGACCTCGACGGCGATGGCGAAGGTCTGGAGCAGGCCGATGAGCAGCGAGGCGAGGAAGGCGCCCGGCAGCGAGCCCATGCCGCCGACGACCACGACCACGAACACGATGGGGCCGAGGGCTGTCGCCATGCCGGGTTCGGTCACCAGCAGCGCGCCGCCGAAGGCGCCGGCGAAGGCCGCCATGGCGCAGCCGAGGCCGAACACGCCCATGAACAGCGCCGGCACATTGTGGCCGAGATGGCCGACCATCTCCGGATGGGTGAGTGCGGCCTGCACCATCAGCCCGGCCCGGGTCTTCTTCAGGAGACCCCAGAGCACCACGAGCAGCAGCAGCGCCGCGCCAATGACGAGGATCTTGAAGCCCGGATAGGCAATGCCGAACAGGGTGAACAGCGGCGCCTTCAGGCCCGCCGGCACAAGATCCCCATAGGGAACCGGCTGGGTGCCCCAGATCAGCTTCACCACCTCCTCGATCAGCAGCGCCAGACCGAAGGTGAAGAGCAGCTCGGAGACATGGCCAAGCTCATGGGAATGGCGCAGCCCGAAGCGCTCGACCAGGCAGCCGATCAGGCCGACGACGACCGGCGCCAGGAACAGGCCGGTCCAGAATCCCGCATGGACGCCGATCGCGAAGGCGACATAGGCGCCCAGCATGTAGAAGCTGGCATGGGCGAAGTTCAGCACGCCCATCATGGAGAAGATCAGGCTGAGGCCTGCCGACAGCATGAACAGCAACAGGCCGTAGAGCAGACCGTTGAGGGTCGAGAAGAGGATGACTTCCAGCATGTTCGGCTCTCGTTCCCGGCGCCGGGCAGAAGACGGACGGGGCCCGGAGGCCCCGTCGCCTCACCCGGGCAGCCTCATCCCGGGCGCTTCATCTGGCAGGTGGTCGGCTGGCGGGTCGCCTCCGGCGCGATCTCCATCAGCGTGCGGAAGCCGAGCCCGGTGCCCTCGACGTCAAAGGGCATGCCCGCCGTCATGATCGAGACGAACATCGGCTGGAGCAGCTGGTGGTTCTCCGGCAGCATCACCACGTCGCCGAGCGGGGTGGCCTCGCTGGCGCCTTCGAGGGCAAGGGCGACCTTTTCCGGATCCGTCGACCCGCTGGTCTTCATCGCCTGCGCCAGCATGTCCATCAGCGTGACGACGCGATAATAATAGAGGTCCTCGTTGAACTGCTTCTTGTAGTCGGCCGCGAGTGCTTCCAGCTCGGCGTCGGGGATGTTGTTGTGATATTCGCTGACCTGGAGGACGATGTCCTGGCCGGCCTTGCCGATGGCAGCCGGAGCACCGGCCACGCCGCCATAATAGGTGAGGAAGGGAACCGAATAGCCGGCATCCGCCGCCGCCTTCACCAGCAGCGTCATGTCGTTGCCCCAGTTGCCGGTAATCACGGCCTGGGCGCCGGAGGCCTTCATCTTGGCGATATAGGGCGAGAAGTCCTTGACCTTGCCGAGAGGATGCAGCTCGTCGCCGACGATCTCGATATCCGGACGCTTTTCCTTGAGCATCCGGCGGGCGCTTTCCGACACCGCCTTGCCGAAGGAATAGTCCTGACCGATGATGTAGACCTTCTTGATATCCGGTTGCTTGACCAGATAATCCGTCATGATCGCCATCTTCATGTCGCTGTCGGTATCAAACCGGAAGTGCCAGAACGAGCACTTGTCGTTGGTCAGCACCGGGTCGACGGCGGCATAGTTCAGGAACAGGACCTTGTGGTCCGGGTTGCGGCGGTTGTTCTTCTCGATCGCCTCGATCAGCGCCGAGGCAACCGAGCTGCCATTGCCCTGCACGACATAGGTCGCGCCCTGGTCGATCGCCTTCTGAAGCTGGACGAGGCTTTCCTTCGGGTTGGTCTGGTTGTCGAGCCCGATCATCTCGAACTTGACGTCGCCCATCTGTCCCGAGGCATTGAGCCGGTCCGCCATGAAGCGGAAATGGTCGTAGCCGAGATTGCCGATATTGGCCATCGAGCCCGACAGCGGGTCGATGAAGGCGATCTTGACCGTCTCGGCCCAGGCCGGCAGGGCCGTCATGAGGGTCGCGGCCAGAACGGGCGCGGCGAGCCAGGCCCGCCCCGGAAGTGCGCATTTCATCCGTCATCCTCCCCAGAGTGCGGCGATCGTTGTTTTTTTGTGATCGTCCGCTCGTCCCGGAGGTCCCTGAAAAGGATCCTCCGCCATTCTTCAGGCGCTCGGGATGCGGTCAGCACGTCGTGCGCCTGGTCTCGTCACCG
Organism: Hyphomicrobiales bacterium; assembly: GCA_038242345.1. Classification (GTDB taxonomy): domain Bacteria; phylum Pseudomonadota; class Alphaproteobacteria; order Rhizobiales; family Segnochrobactraceae; genus JBBSSF01. The sequence goes on along the minus strand of JBBSSF010000267.1, from coordinate 289 downwards.
GCGGCGCGGGCCGCCCCCCGGGGGGGGGAGCCCGGACCGGCGCCGTCCGTTCTTCTTCAGGCGACCTCGAACAGGCCCGCGGCTCCCCTGCCGCCGCCGACGCACATGGTCACCACCACATGGCGGACGCCGCGGCGCTTGCCCTCGATCAGGGCGTGGCCGGTCATGCGGGCCCCGGACATGCCATAGGGGTGGCCGATGGAGATGGCGCCGCCCTTGACGTTGAGCTTTTCCGGGTCGATCCCCAGCCGGTCGCGGCAGTAGATGACCTGGGTGGCGAAGGCTTCGT
>JBBSSF010000266.1:0-5689 GCA_038242345.1 Hyphomicrobiales bacterium | reverse complement strand
TTGAGACCCTCGTGCTTGCCCGTCCCGGCTTCCGCCTGACCGCCGACCTGTCGGTGCCGGCCGGCGCGCTGGTGGCCGTCACCGGGCCATCCGGCGGCGGCAAGAGCACGCTGATGGATGCGATCGCGGGCTTCCTCGCACCGACTGCCGGCCGCATCCGGGTGGATGGCACTGACATCACCGGCCTGCCGCCCGCCCGCCGGCCGCTCACCATCCTGTTTCAGGACAACAACCTGTTTCCGCATCTGACCGCCGCCGACAATGTCGGCCTCGGCCTCGATCCGTCGCTCCGTCTCTCCGCCGGGCAGAAGCGGACGGTGGCCGAATCGCTCGTCCGGGTCGGTCTCGACGGACTCGGCTCCCGGCGTCCGGGGGACCTCTCCGGTGGCCAGCGGCAGCGGGTGGCGCTGGCCCGCGCGCTGGCGCGCGCCCGGCCGCTGCTGCTTTTGGATGAACCCTTCGCCGCCCTCGATCCGGCGCTGCGCGCCGACATGATCGCGCTGGTCGACGAGACCCGGCGGCAGACGGGCACCACGGTGCTCGTTTCCATCCACACCCCGGCCGAGATCGCCGACCGGGCCGATGGCCTGCTGCGGGTAGACGGAGGCCGGGCGGAGCTGATGCGGACATGAAAACGGCCGGGGTCATCCCCGGCCGCTCAGCTTTCCCGATTGCGCCTCACCCGTTCAGGGCTTGGCCAGGGATGGTGCGCCGGTGCCGACCGGAGCGGTCCCCGGCCGGGCCGCCGACTTGCGCTCGCGCCCGACCACGAACAGGCCGGCGCCGATGATAATCATCACGCCGACGATGCCGAGGGGCGTCGGCAATTCCTCGAACACCAGGATGCCGGCGAGCACCGTCCAGCCGATGGACGAATATTCGAACGGCGCGATGGTCGAGGCATCGGCATGGCGATAGGCCATGGTCATGAAGATCTGGCCGAGGCCGCCGAGCAGCCCGCAGATGACCATGATGACGAGATCGGTGACCGTCGGCATCACCCAGCCGAAGGGCGCCGTCAGCAGCGCCGCGAAGGCCGAGAACATGGTGAAATAGAAGACGACGGTGTTCGGGTTCTCGGTGCGCGTCAGCACCGACACGGTGACGCTGGCGCCCGCCGACATCACCGCGCCGAGCAGGCCACAGCCGGCGGCGATCAGGGTGGCGTTGGCCAGAAGGTCGCCGCCGCCGATGCCCTCGGCCAGAAAATGCGGCCCCTGGGCCACGACCACGCCGAGAAAGCCGATGCCCACCGCGATCCAGCGGAAGGCATGCACGGATTCGCCCAGAAGCACCGCCGCCAGGATGATGACGAAGAAGGGCATGGTGTAGCCGATGGCCACCGCATCGGCGATGGGCAGGCCCTTGTAGGACGCGAAGGTGAGGAACATCGCCGTCACGCCGATCACCGACCGGGTCAGATGCCCCATCGGATTGCGGGTGCGCATGGCCTTCCTCAGCGTGCCCGTCCACAGCATCAGCACGACGACCGGGATGGCGCCGATGAAGGCGCGGGCGAACACCGCCTCGCCAAGCGGGATGCGCTCGCCCATCCAGCGCAGCGTCACCACCATGCCGGAGAAGAAGAAGGTGGCGATCAGCTTGAAGACGATCCCGCGCATGGGATTGTCCCGCGCGCCGGTCCCGATTACCTGGGCCGGGTCTGCCGTCTGAACGCTCACGTCTCGCCTCCTCGGGCGCCCGGAACCAGCCGGACGGAACTCTCACGGGGCCCGGGGGTCCGGCCGCCAGATGCGGGCAGACGGGTGAGGGCCATGCGGCCCGGCCGGCGGGCGTCCTTCAGGGCGCGAGGGGTCGGGTCAACTCGGGTGGCCGGGGGGCAGCCACCAACGGAAAACTGGATCGCGCCCCGAAAGAGGGCCCCGGGAGCTGCCCGAGGTCCGGAGGCGGAAAAGGGGCGACCCCGGGGACGCCCCTTTGCATCAGCTGGCGCCCCTCTCTGCTCCGATTCGGGCAAAATGAGGGACCCTGTGATGATGCCGATTAGATAAGGCAGCCGATCAATTCCCGAAAGGGGGCTGCGCAGAAAAGACCAGACCGCACTGCGGGCGAGGGCGGCAAAAATCCTGACCCCGGGGTCAGGAAAAGGCTGAGCCCCCCGGATGCGCCGCAATCGGCGATGTCCACCCGCCAGGCGCCAATAATCACCTTCTGTCGAATGCACGGCTCCGGCCCCGGCAGGGGTGTATCCGGCGGAATGACGTGAAACCCTTCCGCCACTCCGCAAGACGGAACACCAGGAGCAGGACGGGAGGATGGCACATGTGCACGACCTGTGATCGCGCGGCGCTGGGGCGCCGGGGCTTTCTCGCATTGGCCGGTATGGCGGCGGTGGCCGGGGCAGCGGGGCTGAGGCCCCGGCCGGCCCGGGCCTCCGGCGCGGCGACCCATCTCTCGCCCGATGAGGCGCTGGAGAAACTGAAGGCCGGCAATGCCCGCTATGTGGCGGATGCCGATGTCTGCGCGGCGCATCTGACGCAGCAGCGCGCCTCGGTGGCCGGCGGGCAGGCGCCGTGGGCCTCCATCCTCTCCTGCGCCGACAGCCGCGTGCCGCCGGAGCTGGTGTTCGGCGGCCTCGGCCTCGGCGAACTCTTCGTCATGCGCAATGCCGGCAACCTCACCGACACCGACGTGCTCGGCACCCTGGAATATGGCGCCGAGCATCTGGGCGTGCCGCTCATCGTCGTCATGGGGCATCAGAGCTGTGGCGCCGTCGGCGCGGCCTGTGATGTGGTGGCGAATGGGACGACCTTCCCGGGCTCCATCGGCCCGATGATCGCCCCCATCGTCGCCGTGGCCGGGAAGACGAAAAGCGAGCCCGGCGATTTCGTCACCAACACCATCAAGGCAAGCGCCCGCCACACCGCCGCCGCCCTGCCCGGGCGCTCGGAAATCGTCGCCCATCTGGTCAAGGCCGGAAAGGTGAAGATCGTGCCGGCCTATTATCACCTCGACACCGGCGCGGTGGATTTCCTCGCCTGATACAAAAGGGGCTGGACAAGGCCCCTTCGATATCCCGATGCGAATTTCTCATGTCCCTGGAGCAATATGACACCAGGCGCATGTCGTGCGCCTGATCGGAACGCTCGGGGGCGGGCGCCCTGCCCGTCCCCGCCCGTCTGTCCGGCTGCAGGGCTTCAGCCGCGCGCCGCGCGGATCGCCTCCCACACCTTCAGCGGCGTGGCGGGCATGTCGATGTGGCGCAGGCCGACGCCGCGCGCGAGCGCATCCACCACCGCATTCATCACCGCCGGCCCTGCGCCGATGGTGCCGGCCTCGCCCGCGCCCTTGATGCCCAGCGCATTGGAGGTTGACGGCACATTGCGGGTCTCGAAGTGGAAGAATGGCATGTCGCCGGCCCGCGGCATGGCATAGTCGAGGAAGGAGGCGGTGATGAGCTGGCCATCGGCATCATAGACCGTGCGTTCGCCAAGCGCCTGGCCGATGCCCTGCGCGATGCCGCCATGGACCTGGCCAGCGAGCAGGATCGGGTTCACCGTCACGCCGAAATCATCCACCACGACATAGGAGAGGATGCGGATGACGCCGGTGTCCGGGTCGATCTCGACCTCGCAGACATGGGTGCCGTTGGGATAGGTGGCGCCGTCCTGCTTCACCTCGCCCTCGCCGGTCACCGCCTCGCGGCTGCCGGCGGCCTTCGCCACGGCATCGAGGCCGATGGTGCGGTCGGTGCCGATGACCAGCGCCCGGCCATCGACCAGCTCCACATCCTCGGCCGAGACTTCCAGCTCGTCGGCGGCGATCTGGCGGATCTTGTCGGCCAGCGAGCGCGACGCGACATCGACGGACGGCAGCCCGATCGGGATCGAGCGCGAGCCGCCGGTGCCGCCGCCGGTCTTAACCGCATCTGTGTCGCCCTGGATCACGCGGATGCGGTCATAATCGAGCCCCAGCTTTTCGGCGACCACCTGGGCATAGGCCGTCGCATGGCCCTGCCCGTTGGATTGCGTGCCGATCAGCAGCGTCACGGTGCCGTCGGTGTCGAGATAGAGCTCCGCCCGCTCCGAGCCCGGAAAGGCGCAGATCTCGATATAGGTGGAGAGGCCGATGCCGCGGAACTTGCCGGCCCTGGCGCTGGCCTCGGCGCGGGCCGCAAAGCCCGCCCAGTCCGCCACCTCCTGGGCACGCGCCAGATGGCCGGCGAACTCGCCGGTGTCATAGGTCCGGCCCGTCCGGGTGGTGTAGGGCATCTGCTCCGGCCGGATGAAGTTGCGCCGGCGGATCTCGTCCGGCGCCAGCCCCGTCACCGCCGCCGCCTCGTCCACCAGCCGCTCGATCACATAAGCCGCCTCCGGCCGGCCGGCGCCGCGATAGGCATCCGTCGGAACCGTGTTGGTGAAGGCGCCGCGGGTGCGGATGAAGAGGGTCGGGATGTCATAGACGCCGGGCAGCATGGTCGGGCCGATATGGGCGATGCCCGGGCCGAACTGGTGCAGATAGGCGCCCATGTTGGTCAGGATATTGGCCCGGAGCGCCAGAAAGCGGCCGTCCTCATCCAGCGCCAGCTCGGCCTCGGCAATGTTGTCGCGGCCCTGCGCATCGGCGACGAAGTGCTCGGCGCGGTCGCCGACCCATTTCACCGGGGCACCGACAGCGCGGGCGGCAATCATTGCCAGCGGCAGTTCGCGATAGACGAACATCTTGGTACCGAAGCCGCCGCCCACATCCGGCGTCACCACGCGGATGCTGTCCTCGGGCATCTTCAGGATGTCCTTTGCCAGAATGCGCCGCATGCCGTGGCCGCCCTGGGTGGGGGCCGTCAGGGTGAAGCGGCCGCTGGCAGCGTCGAACTCGGCCACGCAGCCGCGCGGCTCCATGTAGTTGGAGACCACCCGGTTGTTGACGAGCTTCACCCGCGCCGTCTTCGCGGCGCCCGCAAACACCGCCTCGGTGGCGGCTTCCTCGCCATGGGTGAAGGAGAAGGCGAGATTGGTGCCCCGCTCCGGCCAGACCAGCGGCGCGTCATCGGCAAGCGCCGCCTCGGCCTCGGTCACGGTCTCCAGCGGCGCATAGTCGATCTCGATCAGCTCGGCCGCGTCCTTCGCCTGCCGCTCGGTCTCGGCGACGATGAAGGCCACGGGCTCGCCGATATGGCGCACGACCGAGCCCTCCAGCAGCGGCCGCGGCGTCGGCTGCACCTTGCTGCCATCCTCCTGCCGGATCAGATAGACGCACGGCAGGTGACCATACTCGGCGATGTCGTCGGGCCCCAGCACCAGCCGCACGCCGGGGGCTTCGCGCGCCGCCTCAAGACCGGAAATCCTGATGCGGGCGTGCGCCATCACCGAGCGGGCGAGCGCGGCATGCAGCGTGCCCGGCGGCGTTACATCCGCCACATAGCGGCCGTGGCCGGTGATGAAGGCCGGATCTTCCTTGCGCCGCGCGCTGGCGCCAATGCCGAACTTCGGCGGAGTGACCGTCTGGTTCATGGGGAGGCGCCTTTCACGGAGGGCGGAATTGTAAGGGAAGATTAGCAGGTGCGACTACCGGCACGGAAGTGATTTGGGGGCGCCTGCCCCCTTGAGCATTTTCAAGCGAAGTGGATACCGGTTCGCGTGAAGAAAATGCGTGGGATCAAAATGTCATCCCCTGACCGGGAGGCACAGCCTCCCGGACCCTTCAGTTTTTTTGTCAGTCGCGGCAGTCG
>JBBSSF010000265.1:0-5691 GCA_038242345.1 Hyphomicrobiales bacterium | reverse complement strand
GGCGGTGGCGCAGGCGCGGTCATCCTCGGTGCTGTTGCGGCCGAAGGCGCGCAGGTCGTCCATGGAGCGCGCCTCGAAGCGGCTGTGCCAGGGCTCGGCCCCGGCCTTTACCTGATCCGCCGGGGTCGGCGAGATGACGAGCTCGTAGAGCCCCGGCGGCAGGCAGTCGATGAGGTCCATGAGGCGCAGCATTTCCTCGTCCTCCTTCGCGCCCACCTTGGCGGACACGAAGATGGCGAGATGGCCCACCTTCGGGTTCATGCAGTAGACGATGGTGCGGCCTTCGGCGCGGAGGTCGTCGACATCGCGGTAGAGGTCGAGGATCCAGCCCAGCGTCTGCGGCGGCGGCGAGATGTTGTCGCCCTCGGAGGTGAAGACGATCACCGGCGAGGAGATGTTGCGCAGGTCGAACACCTTGCCGGAGGACGAGCGCACCTCGTTGCGGGTGAGCTTGTCGCCGACGAAGAACTCGTCGACCAGGAACTGGATCTCGCGGCCGTTGAGGACGATGAAGTCGCCCCACCATTTCTCGAAGGTCAGATAGCGCTCGCCCTCGGTGTCGACGGCCGAGTAGACGTCATACTGCTTGCCCCACAGCCAGTTGGCCGGGTTCAGGTTGTCGAAGTTGAGGATCAGCCAGGTGCCGTCGAACTTGCCGCCGCCGAGATCGGAGGTGAGCGCGGTCAGCCACGAGCCGCCGAGCAGGCCGCCGGCATAGCGCATCGGGTTCTTGCCGTGCACGCCCTGCCAGAAGGACATCGGCGAGCCGGCCACCATGCACGGGCCGAACAGGTCCGGCCGCAGCATCGCCACCATCAGCGTCTGGTAGCCGGCCTGGCAGTTGCCGATGGCGAAGGGCTTCGGCGCCTCCGGATGCAGCTCCACCACCCGCTCGAAGAAGGCGACCTGTCCTTCCACCACGTCGAGAAAGGTCTGCTCCGGCTCGGGGCTGGCCGAGAAATTGATGAAATAGACCGGATGGCCGTGGCGGAGCGCCTCGCCGATCTCGCTTTCGGTCTTGAAGCCGCCGATGCCCGGGCCCTGGCCGGCGCGCGGATCGACCACCACCACCGGGCGCTTTCGCGGATCCACCTCGGTGCCCTTGGGCGGCACGATGCGGGAGAGGGAATAGTTGATGGGCTTCGGCAGCGAGCGCCCGCTCATCAGCACGTCATGATCGAAGCTCAGCACGGTCGCGGCGGGGCGGGAGGTGATCGCCTCCTGCTCGTTGCCGCGCTGGCGCAGCAGGTCGAGGAAGAGGACCGAGCGCTGCCACGCATCCAGCGCATATTCGGCTCCGGGCGCGAGGGGCACCTGCAGTCCCGCGCCCGGCAGGCCCTGCGGCAGGGACAGCTTGCCGGCCATCTGCTTCAGCCATGCCCCGGGATCGGCCAGCATCTGGCGCGGATCCGGCACCGACGAACCGCCTGAAGTCGCTGTGCCATCGCTCACGGGGGCTCTCCTTCGCCTGAGGGTTCACCTGAGGGGCTGCGCCGGGGCGGGGTCCCCGGCATGCGCGCGGGCTGAATACAGACGCCCGCCGCACTGCAGCGCCGGGCGATTATGGAAGGCCCCGGACAGCAGTCAAATGAAATTCCGGATGGAAATCCGGCTTCTTCGGCCACCAGAACAAGAATGGCCCGGGCATTGGGCCCGGGCCGATCTGAGATATTGCTTATGGGGCGGGCCTGTTTGCCGGCTTCTCACCGTCTGCCCGGAGAGAACATCCCGAAAACTGCGTAGACCGCGCCGCCATCGCCGCCGCCGGCCGGGCCGCGGTCCGTTTCCGCTGTCCGGGCGCCCTCCGGCCCGTTCAGGAAGGCGATGAGGGCGGCGGCCTCGGCTACAGCCTTGTCGGCGTGGCCGCTCCCGAGGCCCTTCATCCGCTGGCCGACGAGGTGCGCCGCCAGATCCGCGGCAACGCCTGACCGCCCGAGAGAAAAGGCGCACCGGCGGCGCATCTGCGACGATTTTGCTTGATCTTGCGCAATGTCGAAGGTGCCGTCCCGGGCGCACAATATGCGCCTGTGCCCGCGTGGCCCGGCTCCGGCCGGGGCGTGCGCGGGATGGGATGCCAAAGGTCCTTGCAAAGGATCTTCTGGTCGTCTGATGCGGATTGCTCATGCCGTTGGGGCAGACGAGAAATCTGCAGCGTCTTCAGGTGCTTGGTGTGCAGTCGGCACGGCGTGCGCCTGGTCTGGTCGGGAGTGTGGGGGCGCGGGCAACGCCGGGTGCGGATGTCCGGGGCGCCCCCCGAAGTGTGTGTGAGGGGAGGGGCTGCGGCATGGCGAAGGACGATAACTCCGGGCGGGGGGCGATGGCGGAGCCGGGGCTGGACAGCCCGCTGCCCGAGGCCGTGGAAGTCGGCCTTGCGGCCGAGCGCAGGGAGGCTGCCCAGGAGGCGGAGCTGTCGGCGATGACCGAGATCGCGGGGAGCGCCGGCCCCGGCGTCGAAGCCGGCATCGAGGCCATCCTGGAGGGTGCGGCGCCGGATGATGCCCAGCGTCTGCGCAAGTCCCTCGGCCTGCCCAAGCCCGAGGGCCATCCCCGCACCACCAGCGACGAGCTGTCCGAGGACTGGCGCACCGGCGGCTATCCCTACAAGTCCAAGATGCTCCGCCGCGACTACGAGCATCAGAAATTCGTGCTCCAGACCGAGCTGCTGAAGCTCCAGAGCTGGGTCAAGGAGGCGCACCAGCGCGTCGTGATCCTGTTCGAGGGGCGCGATGCCGCCGGCAAGGGCGGCGCGATCAAGCGCTTCATGGAGCATCTGAACCCGCGCGGCGCCCGGGTCGTGGCGCTGGAGAAGCCGAGCGACGTCGAGCGCGGCCAGTGGTATTTCCAGCGCTATGTGAACCATCTGCCGACCACCGGCGAGATCGTGCTGTTCGACCGCAGCTGGTACAACCGGGCCGGCGTCGAGCGCGTGATGGGGTTCTGCTCCGACGAGGAATATCGCGAATTCCTGCGTCAGGCGCCGGAGTGCGAGCGCAATCTGGTGCGCGCCGGCATCCATGTCATCAAGTTCTGGTTCTCCGTCAGCCAGGACGAGCAGCGCCGCCGCTTCAAGGAGCGCAAGGTCCATCCGCTGAAGCAGTGGAAGCTCTCGCCCATCGACATGGCCTCTCTCGACAAGTGGGAGGACTATACCAAGGCCAAGGAGGCGATGTTCTTCCATACCGATACGGCGGATTCGCCGTGGATGGTCATCAAGTCCGATGACAAGAAGCGCGCCCGGCTGAATGCCATGCGCTATGTGCTCCACTCCATGCCCTATACGGACAAGGACGTGAAGCGCATCGGCCTCGTCGACACGCTGCTGGTCGGACGCGCCAACACCATCCACGAGCGCGGGGAATATCCCTTTCTCGGCTGAGCGCCGAGGCTTCCCGACGCGGGCTTCCTGAGCGTGGATGCCCGGCCCGGAGGCGCCGGATTTCCCGGGCCGCCCGGGCAGACGGGAAAGCCGCGGCTCCGGCGCGGGCGCGTCCGGGACGCGCCTCCGCTGTTGCCGGGGGGAGGTCTCCCGGCGATACGCCTCTTTCCCCGGCGGGCCGGCGGCGCAATGATGCGGCCGGCCCTGTCCGTTCTCCCGCAGCGTGTCTGCCCGGGGGGCGGGTCAGGTGCCGGAGAGAGGTGAATCATGACCCACAACCGTCCCGCTTCCGCGCCCCGGAGCGTCCGCCCGGTGGCCCTCGGCCGCCGTCTCGCCGCGGCCGGTCTGGCAGCTGCGCTTCTGGCAGGCGGGGCCGCCGAGGCCTGCACCCGCGCCACCTATCTGGGGGGAGAGGGCGTCGTCGTCACCGGCCGGTCGATGGACTGGGCCGAGGACATGCGGACCAATCTCTGGGCCTTTCCCGCCGGCCTTTCCCGCGACGGCGCCGGCGGCGCCAACACGCCCAGATGGGTGTCGCGCTATGGCAGCGTGATCGCCTCGGGCTATGATGTCGGCACTGCCGACGGCATGAACGAGACGGGCCTCGTCGCCAACCTGCTCTATCTGGCGGAATCCGACTATCCGAAGCCCGATGGCCGGCCGGTGCTGTCCATGGCGCTGTGGGCGCAATATGTGCTCGACAACTTCGCCACCGTCAGCGAGGCCGTGGACGCCCTGTCGAAGGAAAGCTTCATCGTGGCCACCGCCGTGCTGCCCAACGGGCGGGCGGCCCAGCTCCACCTCGCCATTTCCGATGCCTCGGGCGACAGCGCCATCTTCGAATATCTGGACGGCCGGCTGGTGATCCACCATGGCCGCCAGTATCAGGTGATGACCAACTCGCCCTCCTATGACCAGCAGCTTGCCCTCGATGCCTACTGGCAGGAAATTGGCGGCGAGGTCTTCCTGCCCGGCACCTTCCGGGCCGCCGACCGCTTCGCCCGGGCGAATTTTCTCATCCGCGCCCTGCCGAAGAAGGCGGAGCCGGCGATCATCACCGCCGTGCCCGACGGCACCTATGACAATCAGGCCGTCGGCAGCGTCGCCAGCGTCATGCGCGCGGTGAGCGTGCCGCTGGGCTTCATCACCCCGGGCTCCCCCAACATCGCCTCCACCCTCTGGCGCACCGTGAGCGACCAGAAGAACCGGGTCTATTTCTTCGATTCCGCCACCAGCCCCAACACTTTCTGGGTGCCACTCGACGATCTGGACCTGAAGCCCGGGGCGCCGGTGAAGACGCTCACCCTCACCGGCGGACGGGTCTATTCCGGCAATGCCGCCGCTGCCTTCCAGCCGGCCGAGCCCTTCGTCTTCATGCAGGTCGACCCCAAGTAAAGGCCGGTTTCCGGGGGCGACCCTCGGGGAGGCGGGGCCGCAGCGCCCCGGGGGGCGGGCACCCTGTCCGGGTGTCCGGGCTCCCCGCGCCGGGCTGCGGTCTCCCGGGAGGACGTGTTTTCCGCGTCGGGACCGCGCTCCCCGGTGTGACGGCCGGCCGCCGCGGGCGACAGGGCGGAATCAAGGCTCTGTCCTGAAATGTCAAGCACCCGCCGCCGGCCTGTTGCTTCCTGCCCCGCAGATCCGCGGACGCCCGCCCGGCAGGGCCGGCGCCTGCAGGACGGGCAGTCGGGACCGAGGACTGCCGCATCCTGATTCTGGAGGGAGAACAGATGACGCGGTTTCCAATCCATCCGCCGTCCTGGGCCGGCCGGCTGTGCACGGCCGCCGGTCTGGTGATGGCCCTGGCCGCGCCGCCGGCGCTGGCCCAGACGGCGACGGGCAGGGTCGTTGCCGGCGGGGCAGAGGTCCAGGTACAGCCCGGCATCGAGACCACCGGCGTGCCGGGGGCGCCGGATGCCACGACGACGGTCGACGGCAGCTATCTCCCCAATGCGGCGCCGCCCTTCACCGGGACCATCCGGCTCAACGCCAGGGATTCGACGCCGGCCTGGCCGCCGCGGGTGGTGCCGCGGGAAGGCGCGCCCAACATTCTGGTGATCCTCACCGACGACACGGGCTATGGCGCGGCCTCGACCTTTGGCGGCGTGATCCCGACCCCGGCGCTGGACCAGCTTGCCGCCGACGGCCTGCGCTACACCAACTTCAACTCGACCGCCCTCTGCTCGCCCTCCCGGGCCGCCCTGCTGACGGGCCGCAACCACCACACTGTGGGGTTCGGCAACATCGCCGAGGCGTCCACCGGCTATCCGGGCTATGACGCCGCGATCGGCCGGGATGCCGTCTCCATCGGCGGCATC
>JBBSSF010000264.1:0-5706 GCA_038242345.1 Hyphomicrobiales bacterium | reverse complement strand
ATCTGAACCTGATCGAGCGCTTCTGGCTCTTCATGAAGAGAGAGGTCCTGTTCAACAGGGCCTACACCAGCTTCGCTCTCTTCAGACAAGCCTTCGACGACTTCTTCCGATGTCTGCCCGAGCAGGCAACTCGGATAGCCAGCCTCATAACAGACAGGTTCCACCTCATCGGCGGGGCATCACCGGGGATTCCGACGGCGTAGGAGTATATCAGACGGCGACAGCCGGTGGCAGCGGCGCCGCGTGGCCGCCCGCTGACCGCCGGCGGGCGAAGGTCGCGCGGATGCGGTCGAGGAACCAGCCGAAGCGCGGGTCCCGCTCCCGGCCCCGCCGCCAGAACAGTCCGAGTTCCAGGGGCGGAAAGCGGATCGGCGGCTCGAAGGTCTGGATGTCGAAGGCGCGGACATAGGTCTCCGCCAGCGAGCGCGGGATCAGGGACACCAGATCGGACTGCGATACCAGAAGAGGCAGGAGCGAGAAATCCGGCACGAGGATCCGGTTGAACTGTTCCATCCGGTTCAGGCTCAGATGATCATGCTCCAGACTGGCGGAGAAGGCGCGCTGGAGCTGGATCGCCACATGGGCCGTGCGCAGATAGGCCTCTGCCGTCACCGGCGGAGGCGTGCCGGCGCGGGCGATGCCGACGAAGGAATCCGAGAAGCACGCCTCGAAATCGAAATCGCGGGCGTAGTCGTTGGCCTCCAGCCAGCCCAGCATGTTCTCCGGCCCGATGATGAGATCGACGAGACCGAGCTTGAGGTCCGCGACGTCCCGCTTGCTCGGTGGCAGCACCTGGACCGTGACATGGGGCGCCGTGCCCGCCAGCTCGGCCACGAGATCGGGCAGCAGCAGGACCGAGACATAATCCGCCGTCGAGATGCGGAACTGCGTCTCGTCGCGCCCGGGGTCGAAGACCGGCTCGGAAACCAGGTCCTGAAGCAGCGTCAGGGAGGTTTCCAGAAGCGGCAGCAGCTCCTGGGCCCGCTCGGTGAGCACCAGCTCCCGGCCCGCCGGCACGAGCAGCTCGTCCTCGAACAGCTCCCGCAGATGTCGCAGCGCCGTGCTCACGGTGGACTGGGTCAGCCCCAGATTTTCCGCCGCCGTGCTGACATTGCGGCAGCGCAGAAGCTCCCACAGCACCGGCAGCCGGTTCAGATTGACGCTTCGCAAGGCCCGGATGTCGACCACCTGCCCTCTCCCTCGGGATGTCATTTTCTTTCGGCGGGGCCGTCCTGCCGGCGAGCTATCGATCCGATCGATACCGCCGGCACAAATTTTCAATTTGATGCGCCCCGCCGCGGGCGCTTATCTTGCTTCCAACAGCAATTATAAAACTTATATTCCCCGGAGAGGAAATGCAAATCCAAAATATTGGTCGTTTTCGCGGACGTTAATCCGATCTGGATTCCGCCGTGGCGACAGATTTTATCTGAAAAGAACATGAAATTTTGCTTCTGACCGGGGATGGGTTCCCGGGAAACGATTTCGTGCGGCGCGTGAGTGCGTCGGCGGAGAACAGACTGCCTTGCCCGAAGACGCCCGCAAGTGGCGGCAGGGATGCCAGACAGCGGCGGCCGGCCTTCCCGACAGGGGGAGGACCGCTTCCCGCCAGGAAGACACGACCAGGGAGGATGAACGTGCACGCAATGCGGATTGAGGCAGGCCAGCCGGTGTCCTGCGACGAGGAAATGGTTGCCCGGGCCCATGCGATGGTTCCGACGCTCCGGACGCGCGCCCTTGCCTGCGAGCGTCTCGGCCGGGTGCCGGAGGAGACGATCGCGGAGTTCCAGGAGGCGGGCTTCTTCCGGATGCTCCAGCCGAAGGCCTTTGGCGGCTACGAGATGAGCCTGCGCACCTTCTATCGGGTCCTGCAGGAGATCGCCTCGGGCTGTCCGGCCTCCGGCTGGGTGCTGATGGTCCTCGGCATCCACAACTGGGAGGTCGCCCTTCTCGATCCGCAGGCCGCCACCGATCTCTGGGGCGGCGACGATACCGTCCGTGCCTCGTCCTCCTATGCGCCCTTCGGCCGGGCCGAGGCGGTCGAGGGCGGCTACCGGGTGAGCGGCCGGTGGAAGTTCTCCAGCGGCAGCGATCATGCGACCTGGGTTTTCCTCGGCTCCTTCGTGCCCTCGGCCGATGGCAGCCCGCCGGACTACCGCGTGTTCCTGATCCCGCGCGGCGACTATCAGGTCATTGACGGCACGTGGAATGTGGTGGGCCTTGAAGGCACCGGCTCCAAGGACATCCAGGTGGATGGCTGCTTCGTGCCGGCCTACCGCTCGCATTCGCTTACCCAGCATTTCGTGGCCCACGAGACCGCCGATCCGGGCCTGAAGACCTTCACCAATCCGTTCTACCGGATCCCGTTCGGCGTGGCCTTCCACAATGGCGTCGCCTCGGTGATTGCCGGCATGGCCCGCGGCATGGTCGATCTCTACCGCGAGCAGATGCAGATCCGGCGCAGCAACGTGACCGGCGAGGTGCTGAACGCCAATCCCGCCGTCCAGCGCCGGGTGCAGATCGCCGATGCCAAGGCGCGCCAGGCGCGCGGCCTCATCCGCGACGTGGTGGAGGACTGCGAGGCCCATGTGCTCGCCGGCCGGGAGGTGCCCCTCGACATGCGCGCCCGCTGCGTCGGGGATGCGGCCACCGTCGGAGAACTGTGCGCGGAGGCGAGCGTGCTCCTCTATCGCGGCTCGGGCGGCAAGGTGGTCTATCGGGACAATCTGGTCGGCCTGTTCTTCCGCAATATCCAGGCGGGCTGCAACCATGTCTGCATGGATCTCGACAAGCTCGGCGTGAATGCGGGCGGCACGCTGCTCGGCCTGCCGAACCAGTTCCCCGTGTCCTGAGGGGAGGGCGGCATCATGGGCGTCACGCAACTGGGCTATGTCGGCATCGAGGCGAGCGATCTTGCCGCCTGGGCCGAGTTCGGCACCGGGGTTCTCGGTCTTCAGCTCGTCCATCAGGACGGCGACCGCCTTGTCTTCCGCATGGATGACCATGCGCAGCGCATCACCATCGTCGCGGGGCCGGCCGACGATCTTGCCTTTTCCGGCTGGGAGACCGCCTCGGAAGCGGATCTGGAGGAGACCGTCGCGCGGCTCCGGGCGGCCGGTCATGCGGTCAGCCCCGGCGATCCGGCCCTTGCGGCCGCGCGTCAGGTCGAGAAGCTCTATTGCTGCACCGATCCGGATGGCAACCGGGTGGAGCTCTACTATGGCCCGACCGTGACGGCGGCGCCGTTCCGCTCGCCGGAGCTGCTCTCCGGCTTTGTCACCGGCTCCCAGGGTCTTGGCCACTATTTCCTTGTCTCGAAGAAGGACCGCCAGACCACCCTCGATTTCTATGTCGGGCTGCTGGGCTTTCGCATCAGTGACTATATCCGGGAGGAAATCGCGCCGGGGATCGTGGCGGATGCCGCCTTTCTCCATTGCAACGGACGGCACCACACCCTTGCCGCTGCCGTGATGCCGGTGCCCAAGCACATCCATCACCTGCTGCTGGAAGTCTCCGACATGGGCGATGTCGGGCGCGCCTATGACCGGGTGAATGCCCGTGGCCTGCCGGTGGAGATGACCCTCGGCATGCATCCCAACGACCGGATGTTCTCCTTCTACGTCGTCACGCCGTCGGGCTTCTCCATCGAGTTCGGCTGGGGCGGGCTGGTCGTGGATGACGAGACGTGGAGCGTGAAGTCCTTCGACCGGCTGAGCGACTGGGGCCACAAGCGTCCCGCTCCCCTGCGGTTGCCCGCCTGAGCGACGGGCGCGGCCCGGCCCGGCCGGCAGGTGCGGCCGGGCCGGGCACCACAAGAAAAAAGCACGCATCCGGGAGGACATGCATGAACGACGGCACGATGATGCCGCGCGCAGGGGTGGCTGTTGCCATTGGCCTTGCGCTCGCCGGGGCCGGCACCGCAAGGGCCCGTGAAGCCGGCGTGCCGCCGGTGATGCCGCCGGGGCAGACCATGGGCGTGCCCATCGCCGCCCCGCTGCCGCCGGGCTTCTATGGCGGCCTCAGCGCCGCCTACTACAACGCTGCCCTGAAGGATGCGAACGGCAAGTCCGGCGGCCAGACCTCGACGGTCATCGATCCGGCGCTTCAGCTCATCTGGGCGCCGAACTGGCAGTTTCTCGGCGCGCACGTGAAGATGTTCGTCGTGCAGCCTCTCGTCTCCATCGACCAGAAGCGCACCGATCCGTTCCCGCCGCCGATGCAGGGCAGCGCCTCCGCCTTCGGGGCGGCCAACATCCAGATCCAGCCGATCGACCTCACCTGGGATCTGGCGCCCGGCCTGTTCGTCAACACCGGCCTCAGCGTCTTTGCGCCCACCGGCCAATGGGGCATCGACGACGAGGTCAACATCGGTGCCAATTTCTGGACCTTCGCCCCGAACCTTGCGCTCACCTATCTGAAGGATGGCTGGAACATCTCGGCCCAGGCCATCTATTTCGCCAACACGAAGAATACCCGGAGCGACTACCAGTCCGGCAACGAGGTGATGCTGTCCGGCACGGTGACCAAGGATATCGGCCCGATGCTCGGGCTGGAGCGGCCGCTCAGCATCGGCCCGGTCTCCTATTATTATGAGCAGGTGACCGATGACGACAATTTCGGCACGTCCTATGGCGGAATGGTCCAGGGGAACGGCAAGAAGTTTGCAATCGGCGCGGCGCTCAATACACGTGTCGGGCCAGTGAACACGCTCCTCATGTACACTTATGACGCCTATGTCCGCGACACTGTCGGCGGTGGCAAGGCGTGGCTGGGGCTGAGCTACAAGTTCAACTGATCATCCGTCACCCCGGAGGCGCCGGTCCTGCCGCGCGCGCCACTGGCGGCGCGTCCGGGACAGGCGGATCCGATCCATCGTCATGAGGAAGAATGGCATGCGCAGCCTGACAGAAGAGGCGACCAGCGGGTTCGCCCGGATCCGCGCCGGCACGCGGGATCTCCGCCTCCATTATCACGACACCGGCGAGAACCGGACGGGCGAGACCGTCATCATGCTGCACGGCTCGGGCCCGGGGGCCTCGGGCTGGAGCAACTTCCATCGCAATGTGGAGGCGCTCGTCGAGGCCGGCTACCGGGTGATCCTGCCGGACTGTCCGGGATGGAACCGGAGCGATCCGCTCGTGCTGGAGACGGGGTCCCGCGGCGATGTGAATGCCGAGGCGGTCAAGGGGCTGATGGATGGCCTCGGCATCGAGCGCGCCCATCTCGTCGGCAATTCCATGGGCGGCTTCAGCGTCCTGTCCTTTGCGCTCGCCTTTCCCGAGCGTGTCGGCCGGCTGGTTGTCATGGGCGGGCCGGGTGTCGGTCCGAGCCTGTTCACGCCCCTGCCGGCCGAGGGCATCAAGCTGATCTTTGCCCTCTACCAGAATCCGACCGTCGAGAACCTCAAGCGGATGCTTGAGGTGTTCGTGTTCGATTCATCGAGCCTCACCGAGGCGCTGCTGCGCGCGCGCTACGAGAACATGATGCAGCACCGGCAGCATCTGGAAAATTTCGTGCGCAGCTTCCAGCTGAACCCGAACCAGTTCCCCGACCTGTCGGCCCGGCTGGGAGAAATCGACGCCCGCTCGCTCATCGTCTGGGGGCGGGATGACCGCTTCGTGCCCCTCGACTGGGGCTTGCGCATGCTCTGGCTGCTGCCGCGGGCGGAGCTGCATCTCTTTGGCCGCTGCGGCCACTGGGCCCAGT
>JBBSSF010000263.1:0-5713 GCA_038242345.1 Hyphomicrobiales bacterium | reverse complement strand
TCCGGGGGCGGCGCAGCGTCGGATGGCGGGCCCAGACCAGAAGCCCCGGCGCAAAGGGCCGCGCCAGCCAGACGAGAATGAGGGTGGCGAGGAGGAGAGCGCCGGTCTTGCCCGGAAATCCGAGGGCCAGACGCTCCACATAGGGCTCCATGGCGCCCGGCTGGGTGAGGGCCTCGCCGGTTTCCGCCGCGATCAGCCGGCGGGCGGCGGCGGCGGCCAGGGCCACGGTGGCGCGCGCCTGGGCCGGGCTCGCCCCGTCGCCGGTGAGCGTCAGGCCGGAGCCGGACTCGAGCGCCAGCGCGCCGACCCGGCTCTTGAGGTCGGCGATGCGGGCGGGGTCGACCGAACGGGCCGAGGCACCGGCCCGCCGGGCCTCGTCGGCCAGCGCCCAGATGAAGGTGTCGTCATTCAGCCGCCCGGCCATCCGCCCGGCGTCGACGACACCGGCGGGAAGCGCCACCACGGTGCGCGCCCGGTAGACCGGGGCGCCCCGATCATAGGCGAGAAGGGCGAGACCGGCCATCAGCGCCAGTGTCCACAGATGGACCGGCGGAAACCGGTACAGGCTGCCGGACGGGCCGGGCCGGATTGGGTCGGACATGGAGGGCCATCCGCAAGCTGCTGGTCCGTCAGTTTTCCGCCGCCATGGTTGACGTCGCGTTAACGGTTTCTGGTGCGGCGCGAAAAGATGCCATCCGCTGCCGTATGGAGATCGGCGCGGGCAGGCGGGATGGTCATGAAACTTGCATTGGTCTGCGTCGAAAGTCTGAGACGCCCCCCGCAGTCGGGGGATCCGGACGTCGGCGAGAGGAGACGAGAATGGCGCAGACGGGTGAGGTGGCGACGGCGACGGCCCCGGACACCGGGGCGCGGCTGCCGAAGCGGGAGCCGCTGATCCGGACCATCGCCATGCCGGCCGATACCAACCCGGCCGGGGACATCTTCGGCGGCTGGCTGATGGCGCAGATGGATCTGGCCGCGGGCAATGTGGCGGCGCGGCGCTCGCGCGGCCGGGCGGTCACCGCCTCGGTGGAGGGCATGTCCTTCCTCGCCCCCGTGCATGTGGGCGACGAGGTGAGCCTCTATGGCCGCATCGTGAAGACCGGGCGCTCCTCCATGCGCATCTTCATCGAGGCCTTCCGGCGGATGCGTGATGCGGAGGTGGCGGTGAAGGTCACCGAGGCTACCTTCACCTTCGTGGCGGTGACGGCGGAGGGCCATTCCCGTCCGCTGCCCCCCGAGACGGAGGGCTGCTGCGAATAAGGGAAGGGATCGCTTTCGTGTCAGGATGCCCAATTGACGGGCAGCAGCGGAGGGTGATCCATCAGGAGCCGGACGGCTGCGGCCGGTGGTCGCCCGCTCCGGTTGCCGCCGTGGGTCCGGGGGGCTGCCTGTCACCCGGAGGCCGGCATGTTCCCGGGAATGGCCTCTCGTTTGCTTGCGGAAAGCGCCCGTGGCGCCCGCCGCGGCAGGCACGGAGAGCAGAGAGAAGGTCGCGCCAGAATGTTCCAGTCGCTGATGAAGTCGGTCGCTCTTGCGCTGGCCCTTGGCAGTGCCAGTGTCCCGGTCGCGTTCGCCGAGGACCCGGTGCCGATCAAGTTCACCCTCGACTGGGCGAAGGAGGGGCCGAATTCCTTCGTGATGCTGGCTGACGAGCGCGGCTTCTTCAAGGATCCGGCGATCGCCTCCATCACCTTCGACCGCGGCTTCGGCTCCGGCAAGGTGCCGGTCGACATTGCCGCCGGCACCTACCAGATGGGCATGGCGGACATCAATCCGACCATCAAGTTCCTGGCCGAGAACCCGGGTTCCGATCTGATCGCCATTGCCGTGCTGGCCGATGGCGCGCCGCTGGCCGCCTTCTCCAAGAAGGATGGCCCGGTGCAGAAGCCGAAGGATCTGGAGGGCAAGAAGATCGCCGCGCCGGACTTCGATGCCGGCCGCCAGCTCTTCCCGGCCTTTGCCAATGCCACCGGCATCGACACCGCCACCATCAACTGGATCTCGGTGAAGCCCGAGCTGCGCGAGCCGATGCTGGTGCAGGGCCAGGCCGATGCCATCACCGGATTCCTCACCTCGTCGCTGCTCAGCCTCAAGCGCATCGGGGTCAAGGAAGAGGACCTCAACATCTTCATGTACAAGGATTATGGGCTGCCCTTCTATTCGACGGCGCTCATCACCACGAAGAAGTTCGCCGAGGCCCATCCGGAGGCCGTGAAGGCGGTCGTCGCCGGCATGATAAAGGGCCTGAAGGCCCAGATCGCCGAGCCCGATGCGGCCATGGCGGCGCTGAAGAAGGCCGAGCCGCTGACCGATGCGGCCATCGAGCGCGAGCGCATGCAGCTCTGGTTCGACGTCCTCGTGCTGACGCCCCATGTGAAGGAGAACGGCCTGTCCCAGGTCGATCCGGCGCGGATGCAGAAGGCGATCGAGGCGGTGGAGAATGCCTACAAGATGCCGAACAAGCTGACCGTGGACAAGCTCTACACCGACGCCTACCTGCCGCCGAAGGCCGATCTCCAGGTGCAGTGAGCCCGCGGGCGTCCCTCATGCCAGGCACGCGAGTGCTGACCGCACCGTGCGCCTGAAGAACAGAAGATTTCCCATGTTTTCCAATGGCATGAGAAGTCTGCACCGGAATGCCAGAGGGGCCTTTTCAAGGATCTTTGGCATTACGCCACCGGCGCGTCCGCGGGCGCGCCGGTCACTTCCTGTCCGCGCCCCGGGGCTGTCATGAGCCATTTCGTCGAACTCGATCGCGTGGCGCTGCGCTATGGCGGAGCGGAGGGAACCCTTGCCCTGAAGGATGCCTCTCTCGGCATTGCCGAAGGGGAGTTCGTGGCCGTGGTCGGCCCGTCGGGCTGCGGCAAGTCCACCCTGATGAAGGTGATGTCGGGGCTGTGGAAGCCGTCGCGCGGCACCGTCATCGTGGCCGGCCGGCAGGTGACGGGCCCGCTCTCCATGGTGGGCATGGCCTTCCAGAATTCCGTGCAGCTGCCCTGGCGCACGACGCTCGGCAACATCATGCTGCCGCTGGAGATCGTCGAGCCCCATCGCCACCGGTTGCGCCGCGAGCGCCGGGCCTATGAGAAGAAGGCCGAGGAGCTGCTGGCCCTGGTCGGTCTCAAGGGCTTCGGGGCGAAGTTTCCGTGGCAGCTGTCCGGCGGCATGCAGCAGCGCGCCTCCCTCTGCCGCGCCCTCATCCACGAGCCCAAGCTCCTGATGCTGGACGAGCCCTTCGGGGCCCTCGACATGTTCACCCGGGAAGAGCTGTGGGCGGTGCTCCAGGACCTGTGGATGACCCGCAGGCCGACGGTGATCCTCGTCACCCATGATCTGCGCGAGGCGGTCTATCTGGCCGACCGGGTGCTGGTGATGAGCGCCCGGCCGGGCCGGTTCATTGCCGAGTTCAAGGTGCCCTTCGCCCGGCCGCGCGCGCTGGCCACCACCTTCGAGCCGGCCTTCGGCGCGCTGGTGCAGGAGCTGCGCGACCATATCGAGACCGCGCGCGCCCCCGTGGCGCTCGCCTGATCCCGCCGCCTTTTCGGGAAAGAAGCCGATGTCCGAACCCGATGATGCGTTCGACGATGCCGACGAGGCCCCGCAGCGGCCGTTGCTCCTGCGCCCGCGGGTGGTGGAGAAGCTGCTGCCCTGGGTGATCGTCGTCGGCCTGTTCGTCGCCTGGGAACTGGCCTGCCGGCTGTTCGCCATCCCGGTGTTCGTGCTGCCGCCGCCCTCGATGGTGGTGCTGTCGATCATCCAGTGGTGGGACCCGATCCTGGAGAACTCCGCCCAGACCCTGATGACCACGGTGATCGGCTTCGGCTTCGCCGTGGCCTTCGGGCTGTTTCTCGGCGTCGTGCTCGGCTCGTCCTCGGTCATCTACAACGGCGTCTATCCGGTGCTGATCGGCTTCAATTCGATCCCCAAGGTGGCGATCGTGCCGATCCTCGTCATCTGGTTCGGCATCGGCACCGTGCCGGCGGTCATCACCGCCTTCCTCATTTCCTTTTTCCCGATCGTGGTGAATGTCTCCACCGGCATCGCCACCGTGGAGCCGGAGCTGCGTGATGTGCTGCGGGCGCTGGGCGCCAGCCAGCGCGACATCATCTTCAAGGTCGGCCTGCCGCGGGCGATGCCCTATTTCTTCGCCTCCCTGAAGATCGCCATCACCGTTGCCTTTGTCGGCTCGATCCTGTCGGAGACGGTGGCGTCCAATTCCGGCATCGGCCACCTGATGATTACGGCCTCGTCGCGCTTCGACGTGCCGCTGGTATTTGCCGGCGTGCTCATCACCGCCTTCATGGGCGTGGCGATGTATGCCATCGCCACTCTCGTCGAGCGCCGCATGACCGGCTGGGCCACCCGCGGCATGGATGGCGCCATGGCCGGCGGGCAGGGGTGACCTCCCGCCCGGGCGGGCTGGCCTCAGCGCTGCCGGCGCAGGACGACCGCGCCCCCTTCGAGCAGGATCTGGAAGGTTCCCTCCGGCGCTCCGTTCCACTGCCATCCGCCCAGATAGGTGAGGGGGGAGCTGTCCTCCCAGACGTGCAGGCGCGCGTCCTTGGGTAGGCTGAAATAGGTCATGCCCCGGGGGGGAATCCGGGTTCCCTCGTCGGATCCCTCGAGCTGAACGAGGATCGTCTCGTCGAGTGTATTGACGAGCACGATCTGTGAGGTCGCCGTCGCGGACATCCGGCGTGGCCTCTCGGGCGGATCGGAGCCGAAGATGAAGGGGGGTCTGACCATCTGAAAGTCCTCAGTGTGCCTGGGATCGACAGGTCGGGACAGGCCCTCCGGAGCGGATGGCCGGGCCGTGCCGGACGAGTTCCGGAGGGGCGGGGCGAGATCCGCGCGAGCGGGCCTGCTGTCGGCAAGCGCAAGCGCGATGACGGCCAGTGTCAGCAGAGGGCGGATCATCCCTTGGCTCCGGAAGTGCCTGGTTTGGGGGTATCAGACGGGGAGCCGGCGGCGGCCTGGTCCTCTGACGCCTTCCGGGCGCGCTCTT
Organism: Hyphomicrobiales bacterium; assembly: GCA_038242345.1. GTDB lineage: Bacteria > Pseudomonadota > Alphaproteobacteria > Rhizobiales > Segnochrobactraceae > JBBSSF01. Next base: position 705 of record JBBSSF010000263.1, on the reverse strand, counting down.
CCTCCGAAGGACCGGGGGCGGGCGCGCCAGTGTTTGTCGACCGCTCTGGCGCTGGCGGATCGCCGCCCGCCGGAACCGCGCCGGGCTTGCCGGCATCCGACCGGCCGAAGATGTAGCCCAGGATGGTGCCGAGCAGGCCGAAGGCCGGGGCGATCTGCGTCTCCGTGTAGCCCATCACGAGGAGCAGGATCGATGCCGTTATCACCATGAAGACGACGAAATATTTCGGAAAGTCGCCATTTGCCTTTCCGAATAGCTGCATTGCCGAAAACAGGGCGACGAAGATTGCGGCAAAGATGATCGTGTAGATGATGAACTGACTGGCCGTGGCAGCCTTCAGTTTTTCCCGGGCCAGGGTGGAGGATTGCCGGGCCCCGGTCATGTCGGGATCTTCCGGCGCCTGCCGGGGCTCGGGGCGGGTTTCTGCAGATCGGGTGACTGTCGGAGCGGTGGGGTTCCGCGTGGCCTCCGGCTTTAGCGGGACGGGATCCCCGGCCTGAGTTTCGGCGATCCGCGCGATGGTGGCCGGTCGGCCGATCGCAGCCGGCTCCGGGGCCGGCCAGGCCATGGCGGGCCCGGCCAGCAGAAAGATCAGCCCGGCCAGGATCAGCCGCCGCGCTCTGCGGCCCGGAAGAGCCGATCCTTTCCTGACAGAATGGCAAGACGACATGCTGGGGCCCCGACGCACGGAGAGAGGGAGGGTGT
>JBBSSF010000262.1:0-5723 GCA_038242345.1 Hyphomicrobiales bacterium | reverse complement strand
GGCAGCTGCGGGAAGTAGGGCGGTCGCGAGGATCATCAGCGCAGGGATAGAGAGGTGTTTCGTCGAGGTCATGCCGTAATTTCCGTGCACTTAGGCCCAATTGCCCGCAACCAAATCCTAGCGGGGCAACAACTGGCTAAGAAGTGGACAGTCGGTATGGGCTCTCAAGCTGGGTCAGGCACGGTGAAAGTCGCCGCCCATTGCATCGGTGCTGATCAGTCGCGCCGGTTCGCTATAACCGGCCGGGATGCCGGGTGCGGTCACGGACTGGCCTCGCTCTCCGGATGGCGGTGGTCGGTGGAGCAGAGGGAATGGTCGCCCAGCACCTCGATCACCCGGCAATCGGCAATCTTGCCGCCCGCGCATTGCACGACCATCCGCTCCAGTTCGGCCTTCAGCGCCGTCAGCCGCGCGAGGCGGCGCTCCACCTCCGCAAGCTGCGCGCGCGCGATAGCGTCGGCTGCGACGCAAGGCTGTTCGGGATTGTCCGAGAGGCTGAGAAGGTCACGGATCGCCTCGAGCGTGAAGCCGAGGTCCCGTGCGTGGCGGATGAACGCAAGCCGTTCCAACGCCTTGCGTCCGTAGAGCCGCTGGTTGCCGGCGCTGCGCCCGGCCTCGGGCAGAAGCCCGATCTGTTCGTAGTAGCGGATGGTCGGAACCTTCACTCCGGCCTGCGCCCCGAGTTTTCCGATGGTCAGCATCAGATTCCCCTTGAAGCTATAGTTGCTAGAGACATTAGCTTCCCGACTCGATGAAGACAATCGCCCCGCTGGGGCCGAGGATTGACGATGGCCGAAGCACGAAACGAAACCGCCTGCGACTGGACCGTGAGGGGCATGGATTGCGGATCCTGCGCCACCAAGATCAAGGATGCGGTGTCGCGCCTGCCGGGAGTGAGCGGTGTCGAGGTCGCCATCATGTCGGAACGTCTCCGTCTGACCCTCGACGAGGCGCAAACCGGGCGGGACAGGATCGAGAGCGCCGTTCGTGCGCTCGGCTATGAGATCGCGCCACGGGCAGCATCGGCGAGGAAGGACTTTGTGCTGCCCGCGACGCCGACGGCAGGGGCGCCTGGCGAGAGGGATGGCGGGGCAGATCCATCGGGCCACGACCATGACGGTCATGACCATGCGACGCACGGGAAGGATTCGCCGCGTGACGACTCGGGCCATGGCAGCCCGGGCCATGTCCACGACGACCCCGCCGACCGGGGCAAGCACTGGTACCAGACCGGAAAGGGCAAGCTGGTCATCTTCACGGCAGTCCTGCTCGGCGCGGCCTGGATCGTCGAGTTGATCGCGCCGGACATCGGCCGATGGGCTTTTGTCGCGGCCTGCCTCATCGGGGTTGCTCCGGTCGCGCGGCGCGCCTTCGCCGCGCTGCGGATGGGCCAACCCTTCACCATCGAGAGCCTGATGACGATCGCCGCCGTCGGCGCGCTGTTCATCGACGCGGCGGAAGAGGCAGCGCTGGTCGTGTTCCTCTTCGCGGTCGGCGAGGTGCTCGAAGGTGTGGCGGCGGGCAAGGCGCGCGACGGCATCCGGGCCCTGGCCAAACTGGTGCCCAAGACGGCGCTCCTCGAAGTGAACGGCACCACGCGCGAGGTTCCTGCGGCGAGCCTGGCCATTGGCCAGACCGTCCTGGTACGCCCGGGCGACCGCATCCCGGCGGATGGCGAGATCGTCGAGGGCACCTCGGGCGTCGATGAAAGCCCGGTCACCGGCGAAAGCGTGCCAAGGACGCGCGGACCCGGGGATGCGGTGTTTGCCGGGGCAATCAATACCGAAGCGGCCATCCGCGTTGCGGTGACAAAAGGGGCCGAGGACAACACCATCGCGCGGATCATCCGGCTGGTCGAGGAAGCCGAGGAAGCGCGCGCGCCGACGGAACGCTTCATCGACAGGTTCAGCCGCTGGTACATGCCCGCCATCGTTGGCGTCGCGGCGCTGGTCGTGCTGGTGCCGCCACTGGCCTTCGGCCAACCCTGGGATACCTGGGTCTATCGTGGCCTGGCGCTGCTTCTCATCGGCTGCCCCTGCGCGCTGGTGATCTCGGTTCCGGCCTCGATCGCCTCGGCGCTGTCCTCCGGCGCGCGGCGTGGGCTGCTGATGAAAGGCGGCGCGGTGATCGAGGCGGCGTCCAAGGTCGGCTGGGTCGCCTTCGACAAGACCGGCACCCTGACGCATGGCCGGCCGCAGGTGACCGATGTGGTGCCCTTCGGCAAGACGACCGAGGCCGAGCTTCTGGCTGTCGCCGCGGGCGTCGAGACGGGGTCGAGCCACCCGTTGGCGGTCGCCATCCTGAACCGGGCGAAGGACGCGGGCGTCGCGCCGCTCGCCGCCAGCGACGCCAAGGCGCTGATGGGCAAGGGCGTCGTGGCGACGGTCGACGGCGCCCCGGCCTGGGTCGCCTCGCCCCGCTACGCCATGGACAACGGCGGCCTTGACGGGCTTGGACTGCGCCAGGCGACGATCTTCGAAGAGGAGGGCAAGACCGCCGTCGCGGTGTTCCGCGCCAAGTCCCCGCTCGGCCTGATCGCGATGCGCGACGAGCCGCGGGCGGATGCGAAGGATGCCGTGCGCCAGCTGACCGCGATGGGCCTGACCCCCGTCATCCTGACCGGCGACAACCCGCGGACGGCGGCGGCGATCGCGGGCGGCCTTGGCCTGAAGTTCGAGGCCGACATGCTTCCCGAGGACAAGCTCGCCTATATTCGCGAGATCGGGGCGAAGGACGGCGTCATGATGATCGGTGACGGCATCAACGATGCGCCCGCCCTGAAGCAGGCGTCGGTCGGCGTCGCCATGGGATCAGGCACCGATGTGGCGCTGGAAACCGCCGATGCGGCGATCCTGCGCGACCGCGTGACCGACATTCCCGCAACCATCCGCCTCTCGCGCGCGGCCATGGCCAACATCCGTCAGAACGTCACCATCGCCCTGGGGCTGAAGGCGGTGTTCCTCGTCACCTCGGTCCTCGGCCTGACGGGCCTCTGGATCGCGATCCTGGCCGATACGGGTGCGACGGTGCTGGTGACGCTGAACGCGCTGCGTCTCTTGCGGTTCAACCCCGAGCGCGAGGCGTGAGGCGATGATGTCGGCTTTCGGCTGGGCCGCGCTGGCCCTTCTCTTCGGCTATCTGGCACTGTTCCTCTGGGGGACCACGGCGGCGACGCAGGCGGCGGGCAGGCCGGTCTGGCTGTTCGGGCAGGCAAGGGGACGCGAGCGGCTGGCCGCCTTCGGGTTTCGTGCGGCCTTCGTGCTTGCCTTCTTCGGGCCGCTTCTCTGGCTGGCATGGCCTGTACTCCACAAGGCCGATCCGCTCTGGACCGAAGGCGGGGCGGTTGCCGCCGGGCTGATCGGTGTCTTCATCGCGGGCGTGGGGGCGATGGTCGCCTTTGCGGCGCAGATGTCGATGGGCGCCTCCTGGCGGGTGGGGGTCGTGCCCGGCGCGACGGGCGCCCTCGTCACGGGCGGGCTCTACCGCTACAGCCGGAACCCCACCTTCGTGGGGCAGTTCGCCTTGCTGGCCGGTGTCGCGCTCGCGGTGTCATCGCTGCCCACTGTCGTCGCGCCGCTCGTCTTCCTGTGGTCGGCTGTCACACAGGTGCGCACGGAGGAGACGGCCCTGCGGGCGGCACTCGGGGCGGACTACGACCGCTACACCGCCGCCGTGCCGCGCTGGATCGGGCTGCGCCAGGGAACTGCTCCATGATCCGACCTGCGAATGTGGTGCTGGCCACGGTTCTGCTCGACCAGACCACCAAGGCGGCCGCGCTGTCCGGCCTGGTGCCCGGCCAGCCCGTTGCCATTCTTCCCGGTCTCGACCTGACGCTCGGTTTCAACGAAGGCGCGAGCTTCGGCCTCCTGTCCGGTCCGATGTCCGGTCGGCCGTTGCTGATGGCCGCCGTGACCGCCGGGCTGGCGCTGGTGTTCGCCGTGATGGCCCTGCGCGCGCGCCATCCGGTCGAGCGCACGGGGTTCGCCCTGATCGTCGGCGGGGCGCTTGGCAACATCATCGACCGGCTGCGGCAGGGTGCGGTGACGGACTTCCTCGACGTCTTCTGGCAGGACTGGCACTGGCCGACGTTCAACGTCGCGGACATGGCGATCACCTTGGGAGCGGCCTGCCTCCTCGCGTCGTCCCTGCCACAGCGCCGCCGCAAGGAGCCCGTTCGTGACCAAGGCTGACGCTGACACCCCGTCCCGGGACGACCTAGCGGTGACGACCGCGTTCGTGATCGCTCTTGCCGCCACCCTCGGGGCTCTCTTCATCGGCGAGGTGCTGGGGCAGATGCCCTGCACCCTGTGCTGGTACCAGCGTATCGCCATGTTCCCGCTGGTCCCGATCCTTGGCCTGTCGATCTGGCGGGGCGACCGCCTGGCGCGGGTCTATGCCCTGCCGTTCGGTATCGCCGGGCTGGCGCTCGCGGCCTGGCATTCCGGACTTTACGCGGGGCTCCTGCCTGCTCCGGTCGTTCCCTGCACCGAGAACGGCCCTTCCTGCTCGGGCCCGGCGCAGGTGATCCTGGGATTGCCCATTCCTTACCTTTCGCTGGCGGCCTTTGCCGCCATCCTTGCCTGTCTGATCCTTCCAAGGGGGACCCGCGCATGAATCGCCGCACTGTCTTGATCGGGGCCTCAGCCCTGGGGCTCGTCGCTTTCGGGGGCGGCGCCTTTGTCGTGAACACCCGGCGTCAGGCAGACGCCGATGCCCGCGCCGCCGCTGCGCCGCCCGTGGACGCAGCACTCCTCGTCCGCCCCTACTCGCCCAGCTTCGGCCCGGCCGATGCGCCCGTCACGCTGGTCGAGTTCTTCGACCCCTCCTGCGAGGCCTGCCGGGCGTACCATCCGGTCATCAAGGAGATCCTCCGGCTGTTCCCGGATCAGGTCCGCGTTGTGCTGCGCTATACCCTGTTCCACGAAGGGTCGGACGAGGCTGCCCGGATCCTCGAGGCGGCGCGGATGCAGGGCAAGTTCGAACCGGTGCTTGACGCCCTGTTCGAAGAGCAGCCGGGCTGGGCGGTCCACGGGGCGCCCGAGATGGACGTGGCCTGGGAGATCGCCGGGAATGCGGACCTCGATCTGGACCGGGCCGAGACGGACAAGCTCTTTCCCGACATCACCGGAACGATCAACCAGGACATGGCGGATGTCGAAGCCCTGGACATCCGGCAGACGCCGACCTTTTTCCTGAACGGCAAACGGCTGGAGAACTTCAGCGCTGAAAGCCTGATCGCCGATGTGCGCTTCGCCGTCGAGAACGCCTGACGCCGCCGTCAGGACTTGCTTGCGAAGGCCGCGAAGAGGGCCAGCGTGCGCGCGCTGACGTGATGCTCGATCCCCTCGGCGTCGCGCTCGGCGGTTTCGGGGTCGAGGCCCAGGCTCAGCAGGAACCGCAGCACGATCTCGTGCCGCCGACGGCACTCCCGGGCCAGCGCGCGGCCCTCGTCGGTGAGGAACACGGACCGATACCGCGCCCGGGTGATCAGGCCCTCCCGGGCCAGACGGTCGAGCGTCTTGGTCACCGTCGGGACCCGGACGCCAAGCCGCGCGGCGATATCCACCGGCCGCGCCTCGCCGTGGTCGTGGATCAGTTCGGCGATCAGTTCGACATAGTCCTCGGCCAGCTCGCGGCTGCGCGCCGCGCGCACGACCTGGAACGCCTCGGCTCGCAGGTCGGCGGCACGGTCATCGGTGCCCATGCGGTTCTTCGGATCGATC
>JBBSSF010000261.1:0-5733 GCA_038242345.1 Hyphomicrobiales bacterium | reverse complement strand
GGCTCCGCCGACGTGCCGGCCGGCTCCGGCCTCGGCCTGCCGCTGGCCAAGGCCCTGACGGAAGCCAATGGCGGCACTTTCCGCCTCGTCTCCCAGCCCGGACAGGGCACCCTGGTGGAGATCGCGCTTCCCTCCGAAGCGGTCTGATACCAAAGATCCTCGAAGAGGACTCTTTGGTATTCAAATGCGGATTTCTCATGCCATTGGAGCATATGGGAAATCTGCTGATCTTCAGGCGCTGAGGTGCGGTCAGCACGTCGTGTGCCTGGTATGATCTCGCCCGCACGACAGCCAGACTGAAAAAGGGCCCGTCCGGTGCTGCCGGACGGGCCCTTTCCATCTGTTTCAGCCGGAAAATCCGGGATGGGCCGGAGGCGAAAGCGCGTCTTTCACGGCGACCCGACGTTCAGGTCGCCGTGAACCGGCTCCCGGCCCCGCTCAGTGGCGGAAGTGGCGCACGCCGGTGAACACCATGGCGAGGCCGGCCGCGTCGGCAGCCGCGATCACCTCGGCATCGCGCACCGAGCCGCCCGGCTGGATGATGGCCGTGGCGCCGGCTTCGGCAGCGGCCAGCAGACCGTCGGAGAAGGGGAAGAAGGCGTCGGAGGCGACCACCGAGCCGATGGTGGCCGGCTGGGCGGCGCCGGCATAGTCGGCGGCATCCTGGGCCTTGCGGGCGGCAATGCGCGAGGAATCCACCCGGCTCATCTGGCCCGCGCCGATGCCCACTGTCGCCCCGTCCTTCACATAGACGATGGCATTGGACTTCACGTGCTTCACGATGCGCCAGGCAAAGCGCAGGTCGGCGAGTTCGGCCGCCGTCGGCGCACGCTTCGTCACCACCTTGAGATCGAGATCGTCGACCACCGCATTGTCGCGCGACTGCACCAGCAGGCCGCCGGCCACCGACTTCACCAGCGTGCCCTTGGCGCGCGGGTCCGGCAGGCCGCCGGTGACGAGGAGGCGCAGATTCTTCTTCGCCGCCACGATGTCGATCGCCTCGGGCGTCGCATGGGGGGCGATGATGACCTCGGTGAACACCTCGACGATCTTCTTCGCCGTCTCGGAATCGAGCGTCCGGTTGAGGGCGACGATGCCGCCGAAGGCCGAGACGGGATCGCAGGCGAGCGCCTTCTCGTAGGCTTCGATCAGGGTGTCGCCTTCCGCCACGCCGCACGGATTGGCGTGCTTGATGATGGCGACGGCCGCGGTGCGGTAGGGGTCGAACTCGGCCACGCACTCGAAGGCGGCGTCGGTGTCGTTGACGTTGTTGTAGGAGAGCGCCTTGCCCTGGAGCTGGCGGGCGGTGGCGACCCCCGGCCGCGTCGTGCCGGTGCGGTAGAAGCCGGCGGCCTGATGCGGGTTCTCGCCATAGCGCATGGCCTCGGCCAGCGTGCCGCCGACCGCGAAGAACTTCGGCGACGTGTCCTCGACCACGCCATTCAGCCAGCCGGAGATGGCGGCATCATAGGACGCCGTGCGCGAGAAGGCCTTGGCGGCCAGCGCCTTGCGGGTGACGAGGCGGGTCGCGCCCTCGTTCGCCGCGATCTCGGCCAGCACCAGATCATAATCGGCGGTGTCGACCACCACGGTCACGCCGGCATGGTTCTTGGCGGAGGCACGGATCATGGCCGGGCCGCCGATGTCGATGTTCTCGACCACGGTGGCGAAATCGGCGCCCGAGGCCAGCGTCGTCTCGAACGGGTAGAGGTCGATCACCACCAGGTCGATGAGCGGGATCCTGTGCTCGGCGACCGTCGCCTCATGCTCGGGATCGTTGCGCACGGCGAGAATGCCGCCATGGACCAGCGGATGCAGGGTCTTCACCCGGCCATCGAGGATCTCGGGAAAGCCGGTGACGCTGGTCACGTCGATCACCGGCACGCCGCCGGCGGCAAGGGCCTTGGCGGTGCCCCCGGTGGACAGGATCTCGACGCCCCGCGCGGCAAGCGCCGCAGCGAAGGGCACGAGACCGGACTTGTCCGACACGGACAGGAGCGCACGGCGCACGATCACCCGATCGCTCGGGGTGATGGCCTTGGAGACGATGGACATGGACAGAGTTCCCCCGGACGCGGGACTGGCCCGGGGGGACGCCCCCCGCCCCGCGGGCGGGACCGGCGCCCCGAGCGGGCGGCTGGCAGATGGTTCCGGCGCGCCCTCTAGCACGAATGTCCCCGGGCCGAAACCTCTTCGCCGCACCCCGTGCTCCCGGCGCGGACCGCCCTGCCCCGCGGGCCGCGCCGTCAGGAGGCGGCGGGGGGCCTGGTCGGCTCCGCTTCCGCCGCGGGGGCCGCAGCCGCAGGGGCCGCGGCCGGCTTTGCCAGGATGTCGGCAAGCGGCGTGCCGATGCTGGCGGCGGCCGGCTGCGCGGGCGGGGGCTCCACCGGGGCGGCCACCATCGCGGCAACCGGCGTTTCGTCAACCGGCAGCGGGGCTTCGGCCGGCGGCGCGGGCGGCGCGGGCACCGGCGGCTCGGGCGCGGCGACGGCTGCCGGCGGCGGCATCGGCGAACGGCCCCGGTTCATGGCCAGCCGTTCGGCGGCAACCCGCTCCACCTCGGCCTTCATCTCCGGATTGCGGTCCAGCAGGCGGCGGAAATCCACCCCTTCCAGCACCAGCAGCTGGCAGTAGCCGAGGGCGGTGACATCGGCCGCCCGCGGCGCCCCGGTGAGCAGCGCCAGCTCGCCGACGAAGTCGCCGCGGCCGAGACGCACCCGGCCCGAATCGCGCGCCACTTCCACGGCGCCGGAGGAGATGAAATAGACGGACTCGCCCCGCTCGCCGCGCCGGATCAGCAGCTCGCCGGGTACCGCGAACAGCGGTTTCAGCAGCCGGGTGATCTGGTCCAGCTGGGCATCCGACAGGCCCATGAACATCGGGAAAGTGGAGATCAGGTCCCGGGTCCTGAGGCCCAGATCCAGCACCGGCCGCTCGGAGATCTTCTCCCGCGTCTCGTCGATGGACTTGCGCAGGTTGGTGTAGAGCTCGTTGCCGATGAGCCGGTCCTCGAACAGGTTGCTGTATTCCAGCTCCTCGCGCCGCAGGGCGACGCGCATGAGGAAGGAGCGTTCGAGGGAATCGGCATAATCGGGATATTGCAGCCGCAGGGCATCCAGCGCCTTGGCGACGCCCTCGCGCCGGGTGGCGAGGATTTCCTCCACCAGCGCCGACACCCGCGCGCCGACGATCGGCGCCACCCGCTCCTGCACGAAGGGCACCAGCTCCGACAGGATGATCCGCATCACCAGCAGGCGCTCGAAACGGTCGGCGATCTGGTTGACCAGGAAATGGTTGATGCCGAAGGCCCGGTGCAGGAACAGGGCGACCCGGAAGGACCGCGGAAAATCGAGGGCGTGGCGGGCGGCGCGCTTGTACTCCACCCGGCCGCCGACCCGCGCGCTTTCCGCCATCAGCCCGGTGTCGGTCACCAGCTTCTCGATGATGCGCAGCGAGATGGTGCGCTCGCGGAAATGTTCGAGCACCAGATTGCGTTCGCGGTCGGCCAGCGCCACCAGCCCCAGCCGGATGCGGTCGCGGTCGAGGATCTCGCTTTCCGTGACCGTGCGCGCCGCCACCGTGGCAATGCGGGCATCATAGACGGCGATGGTCTTTTCCGACGAGGTGTCGGCGAGGCCGTAGTCCCGGGCAGTCTGGTCGACGACATCGCGCACGTTGCCGAGCGCGAGAGCCAGCACGTTGTCGCGCAGCAGCTGGTCGAAGGGCGAAAGCCGGTCGAGACCCAGAAGCCGGATCAGCAGCCGGAGGGTGGTGCCGTTGAGCAGCAGGGTGAACAGCACGAAGCCGGTGGCCATGACACCGACGAAGCGGCGCACGGCCGGATCGATGTCATAATTTTCGGTGACGACCAGGGCCAGGGCAAGGGTGACGGCGCCGCGCAGGCCACCCCACAGGATCACGGTCTTGAAGCGGGCCGACACCCGGGCCGACAGCCGCGCCACGGTGAGCAGCGGCAGAAGCCCGAACAGCACCGCCGCCCGCGACAGGAAGGCCGCAAGGATGAGCACCGCCAGCGGCACCAGATCCCAGATCGACAGCTGGTCGAGCAGGCGCGGCACCAGGAGCGAGGCCATCACGAAGATGAGCGAGGAGGCCCAGAATTCGAGCTGCTCCCAGATCTCGCGCATGTAGCGCCAGGCATCCGGCGAGGCACGCATCTGGCCGTGGATGTTGACCGCCACGCCCGCCGCCAGCGCCCCGATCACGCCGGAGACGTGGAACACCTGCTCGGCGACGATATAGACGACATAGGGCAGCGCCACCGACAGCGTCACGAGGGCAGCCGGAACCTCGCTGACGACGAGGAACAGCGCCACCCCGGCCCGGCCGATGGCATAGCCGAGCACGCCGCCGCCGGCGGCCGAGATGGCAAAGCGCAGCGCCCCTTCGGAAAAGGTGATCGGCTTGCCGCCGACCAGAAGCTCCAGCAGCAGCACGAACAGGGTGATGGCCGCGGCGTCATTCAGCAGGCTCTCGCCCTCGACCAGACGGGTGAGCCGGGCGGGCGCGCCGAGATCGCGGAAGATGGCGAGCACGGCAACCGGATCGGTGGTGGCGACGATGGCGCCGAGCAGCAGGCAGGCCACCAGCGGATAATCGGTCACCTGCCCGAGGGCGAAGCCGATCGCCCCGGTGGCGGCGACCACGGCAATCACCGCCAGGAGGAAGATCGGCGCCGCATCCTCCAGCATCCGCCGGACATCGAGATTGAGGGCCGCCTGGAACAGCAGCACCGGCAGGAAGACATAAAGGAAGGTCTCGCCATCCACGGGGAAGTAGACCAGCACCCGGGCGGCGGAATTGAAGATGTCGGTATAGGGCGTGTAGAGCAGGAAGGAGGCGCCACCGCCGATCAGGATGCCGACGACGGCGAAGAGCACCGAGGCCGGCAGCTTCAGCCGCACGGCCAGCGGCTCGATGAGGCCGATGACGATCAGCAGGCCGGCCACCACGGACAGGAGAATCGGAACCGTCATGTCCGCATCTCCCGGCGCCCGCCTTCGTCTGCCCGCCGCCCGCTGTCCCGCATCACCCGTCCCCGACTCGTGCGCCGCCCCCTGCCCTCAGGGGCCGGCTTCCTCCCGCGCCTGCCCGACCGATCGTCGGACAGGGCGCCTTCCGTCTCCCGGCCGCCCGGACCCGACAGGTCCATCGACCGGAATATCCTCTGTCTTCCCGGCGAATCGGGCCGGTCTCCCTGCGGGTCGGCCGAGGGTCGCACATGGAGCGCACAGGGTCATGCCCGCCCGGAGCCCTGGAGGCGTCCGGTCGCCGAAGCGGGCCCCTTGGAACCATGATGCAATGAAAGGCGGCGCTGGCATGTCGGAGCCGGGGCATTTCCGGCACCGGCCCCGCCTGCGACCTCACGACGCCGGGGCCACCTGAATGCACACCGGCGCCACATTCATCCGCCCGGCCCCATCGGAGGCCGAGCGCACCCGCACGCAGAGACGGTCCGTCACCGGCAGGCCGAAATCGATCCGCTGGGCTTCCGGCGGATAGGACCAGCGCGGCCCGGCCGTGCGCACGGTCCGCATCGCCGTCTCCTCGTCGGGACCGAGAATGGTGACGAGGAAAGGATCTTCCACATGGCTGGCCGGCACGGTCCAGGCGAGGAGAACCGATCCGTCCGGTTCGAGGGTCGCCGTCACCGGAGAGGCGGGCGCGGCCACGGGCGCCGGCGCCACCGCCGGTGCCTCCGTGGCCGCGAGC
>JBBSSF010000260.1:0-5741 GCA_038242345.1 Hyphomicrobiales bacterium | reverse complement strand
CGAGGGTGAGCGGGCGGCCCTCGGCGGTGAACAGGGGGCCATAGTCGGCCAGCGCCTCGGGCTCATCGCCGAAGGGCAGCAGCCGGACCTCGCCCTTGAGGCCGTTGGGCGCGCCGATGCGGGCGATCAGGATGCGGTCGGATGCGGGCATGGTCCCGGTCTCCGGCAGGAAGGAAAGGGAGGCACCAGAAATGGAAAGGCCGCCGTCGCCGGCGGCATTTCCTTGTCCGTGATGCCGGCGCGGGGCCGGCAAGGGGCCGGGCCGAGCCCGGCCCCCGGAAATCACTCGGCGGCGGCTTCGGCGGCCTTGGCCTTCTCGGCGGCGCGCTCCTGGGCCTTCTTGCCCGGGACGGCCTTCTCCGGGTTGCTGCGGGTCGAACGCTTCACGAGGCCGGCGGCATCCAGGAAGCGCAGCACGCGGTCGGTCGCCTGGGCGCCGTTGTCGAGCCAGTACTTGGCGCGCTCGGTGTTCAGCACGACGCGATCGGCCGAGTCCTTGGCCAGCATCGGGTTGTAGGAGCCGATCTTCTCGATGAAACGGCCATCGCGCGGCGAGCGAGCGTCAGCAACCACGATGCGGTAGAACGGACGCTTCTTGGCGCCACCACGGGCGAGACGGATCTTCAGGGACATGGGAGTACTCCGATTTCAGGTCTTGAACTGTGGATGTCAGGTCGGGGCCGAGATTTCGGCCGGGATCACTTCTTCTTGCCGGGCAGGCCCGGCATCTTCGGGCCGCCAAGGCCCGGCAGACGGGGCAGGCCGCCCATGCCGCCAAGGCCGGGCGGAAGTTTCATGCCGGCGGGCAGGCCACCTGGGAGACCACCCGGCATTCCGCCGGGCAGGCCGCCCTTCTTGGCCATCTCCTCCAGCGCTGCCGGGTCGATGTCGGGCATGCCGCCGCCACCGCCGAAGCCGGACAGGAGATTGCCGAACAGGCCGCCCTTCTTCTTGCCCATGGCCTTCATCATGTCGGCCATCTGGCGGTGCATCTTGAGCAGCTTGTTGACTTCCTCGACCTTCGTGCCGGAACCCGCGGCGATGCGCTTCTTCCGGCTGGCCTTGAGAAGGTCGGGCTTCTTGCGCTCCTCGCGCGTCATCGACTGGACGATGGCGATCTGGCGCTTGATCATCCGGTCGTCGAAGCCGGCGGCGGCGATCTGGTCCTTCATCTTGCCCATGCCGGGCAGCAGGCCGAGAATGCCGGACATGCCGCCCATCTTCTGCATCTGGGCGAGCTGCTGGGCGAGATCGTCCAGATCGAAGGAGCCCTTCTGGAGCTTCTTCGCCGCTTCCAGCGCGGTCTTGGCGTCGATCTCCTGAGCGGCCTTCTCGACGAGGGCGACGATGTCGCCCATGCCGAGGATGCGGCCGGCGACGCGGGCCGGATCGAAATCCTCCAGCGCATCGGCCTTCTCGCCGACGCCGAGGAGCTTGATCGGCTTGCCGGTGACGGCGCGCATGGACAGCGCCGCACCGCCGCGGCCATCGCCATCGACGCGGGTCAGCACGATGCCGGTGAGACCCACCCGGGCGTCGAAGGAGCGGGCGACGTTGACCGCATCCTGACCGGTGAGGCTGTCGGCGACGAGCAGCACCTCATGGGGGGAGGAGATGCGGCGGATGTCCGCCATCTCCTGCATCAGCGCCTCGTCCACATGCAGACGGCCGGCGGTGTCGAGGATCAGCACGTCATAGCCGCCGAGGCGGCCGGCGGTCATGGCCCGCTCGGCGATCTGTACCGGGGTCTGGCCCGCCACGATGGGCAGGGTGGCGATCTGGTTCTGCTCGCCGAGGATCTTCAGCTGGTCCTGGGCGGCCGGGCGCTGGGTGTCCAGCGAGGCCATCAGCACCTTGCGCTTGTCGCGCAGCGTCAGCCGGCGGGCGATCTTGGCCGTGGTGGTCGTCTTGCCCGAGCCCTGCAGGCCGACCATCATGATGACGACCGGCGGGGCGGCATTGAGGTCGATCGGCTCGGGCGTCGCGCCCAGCGTCTCCACGAGCTGGTCGTGGACGATCTTCACCACCATCTGGCCCGGGGTGACGGACTTCACTACCTCGGCACCGACGGCGCGGTTGCGCACCCGGTCGGTGAAGGACTTCACCACATCAAGCGCGACGTCGGCTTCGAGCAGCGCACGACGGACCTCGCGCAGGGCCGCCTCGACATCGGCTTCCGTCAGCGCACCGCGCCGGGTCAGCTTGTCGAGAATGCCGCCGAGGCGGTCGGAAAGGCTCTCGAACATCGATTCCGCTCCCTGATGCCGATCCGGAAACACGGGTGGACCGGCGGTTCGTGGCTCCCCGAAAGGCCGCAGCCCCCGGTCAGACAACGTTCATCCCAACAAAAATCGCGTCCGCGGGCGAACACTCGCCGGCGAACGTTGGCCTCCGGGCGCATGGGCCCGGTCGGCGGCTGGGATCCACGCTGCGTGGATATTGGGGGAGCGGATAGAGAAAGACGGAGGAGAAGTCAAGGATTCCCGCCCGGCCGCGCCAGACATCCGGCTCAGGCCGTGCCCTTTTCGATCTCGAAGCGAAACACCGGCCCGTCAGGCAGGTCGAATTTCGCGCGGGCGCGAAGATGATGGCCGTCGGTGACACAGAGATGGGGAATGTCGATTCCCGACAGCGGATCGCTGGTCCACACCACCAGCACACAGGGAAAGCCGGCGCGCGCCAGGGCGCGCCGGGTCTTCAATACCGGGAGCGGGCAGGTGAAGCCGCGCAGATCCAGATCGCCTTCGGCCGGCGACGGGGAACCCTCCGGGCGTGTCATGTCCGTGGATCTCCCGTCGCCCGTCCGGCCTCAGGTCGGATTGAAGGCCGACACCGCCGCCAGATTGATGATGTCGGTGTCCTTGCCGCTGATCGGCAGGATCTGCACCGGCTTCTCCAGGCCGACGAGCAGGGGGCCGAGCACGGTGGCGCCGCCGAGCTGCTGCAGCAGCTTGATGCCGATGGCGGCCGAATGGAAGTCCGGCGCCACCAGCACGTTGGCCGGCGCGGAAAGACGGCAGAACGGGTAGAGCGCCATCTTTTCCATGTCGAGGGCGACATCGGCCGCCATCTCGCCATCATACTCGAAGTTGACCTTGCGGCCGTCGAGGATCTTCACCGCCGCGCGGACGATGTCCGAGCGCTCGCTCTGCGGATGGCCGAAGGTGGAGTTGGCGAGGAAGGCCACCCGGGGCTCGTAGCCGAGCTTGCGCGCCGCATGGGCCGCTTCCACGGCGATGTTGGCCAGTTCCTCGGCGCTCGGATCGGCATGCACCGTCGAGTCGGTGACGAACACGGTGCGATCCCGCGAGATCACCATCGACATGCCGATGGCGGTGTGGCCCGGCTTGGTGTCGATCACCTCGCGGATCACGTCCAGCACCACCGCATAATTGCGGGTGACGCCGGTCACCATGGCATCCGCATCGCCCATCGCCACCGCACAGGCCGCGAAATAGTTGCGGTCATTGTTGATGAAGCGCTGGCAGTCGCGGAACAGATGGCCCTTGCGCTGGAGCCGGCTGTAGAGGAGCTCGGCATAGGCGCGGTTGCGCGGCGAGGTGCGGGCGTTCACGATCTGGATGCCCGGACGCATCTCGATGCCGGCCTCGCGGGCGATTTCCAGCACCACGTCCTCGCGGCCGATGAGGGTCGCGTTGCCGAGGCCGTTGGTGACATAGGCGACGGCCGCCCGCACCACCGCCTCGTCCTCGCCTTCCGCAAACACCATGTGCTTCGGATTCTGGCGCACCTTGGCGTGGATGGTCTGGAGCGTGCCGGCGACCGGGTCACGGCGCGCCGACAGGTGGTTCTTGTAGCCGGCCATGTCGATGATCGGCTTCTGGGCGACGCCGGAGTCCATGGCGGCCCTGGCCACCGCAGGGGGCACCACCGACAGAAGGCGCGGATCGAACGGCACCGGGATGATGTAGCCCGGCCCGAAGCGCGGACGGTTGCCCTGATAGGCGGCGGCGACCTCGTCGGGCACGTCCTCGCGGGCAAGCATGGCCAGCGCCTGGGCGGCGGCCACCTTCATCTCCTCATTGATCGTCGTGGCGCGGACGTCGAGCGCCCCGCGGAAGATGTAGGGGAAGCCCAGGACATTGTTGATCTGGTTGGGATAGTCCGAGCGGCCGGTCGCCATGATGGCGTCGTCGCGGATCTCCGCCACCTCTTCCGGGGTGATTTCCGGGTCCGGGTTGGCCATGGCGAAGATGATGGGATTGCGCGCCATGCCGGCGACCATCTTCGGCGTCAGCGCGCCCTTGGCCGAAAGGCCGAAGAACACGTCGGCCCCGGCCAGCGCCTCTTCCAGGGTGCGGGCGTCGGTTTCCACCGCGTGGGCCGACTTCCACTGGTTCATGCCCGTGGTGCGGCCCTTGTAGACCACGCCCTTGGTGTCGCAGAGCGTCACGTTCTGGTGCGGGATGCCCATCGCCTTGACCAGCTCGATGCAGGCGATGCCCGCCGAGCCGGCGCCATTGCAGACGATGCGCGTCGTCTTCGGGTCGCGCCCCGTCAGGTGCATGGCGTTTATCAGACCGGCGGTGGCAATGATCGCGGTGCCATGCTGGTCATCATGGAATACCGGGATCTTCATCAGCTCGCGCAGCCGGCTTTCAATGATGAAGCAGTCCGGCGCCTTGATGTCTTCCAGATTGATGCCGCCAAAGGACGGACCCAGGAAGCGCACGGAATTGATGAATTCCTCGACGTCCTCGGTCTCGACTTCCAGATCGATGGAATCGACATCGGCGAAGCGTTTGAAGAGGACGGACTTGCCCTCCATCACCGGCTTGGAGGCGAGCGCGCCGAGATTGCCGAGGCCGAGAATGGCCGTGCCGTTGGTGATGACCGCGACCAGGTTGCCGCGAACGGTATAATCATAGGCCGTGGACGGATCCGCCGCGATGGCGCGGACCGGCACGGCAACACCCGGAGAATAGGCCAGCGACAGATCGCGCTGGGTGGCCATTGGCTTGGTGGGCACGATCTCCAGTTTGCCCGGGCGGCCGCGCTGATGGAACTGAAGCGCTTCCTGTTCCGTGAAGGCAAGGCCGCCGCGGCCCGTCCTCGATTCGCCGGACATTGGTATCGTCTCCCCCGTCGTGGCTCGTATCCGGATCCGTTGCCGCTCTCCCCTGCCGGAGAGGGCCAGAAGGCCGGATCCTGAACAGAGGGTTTAGCCACCGCGCCCCCCCGCTACAAGCGCAACGCGCTGTCCTGCCGTCTTCCCTGTCATGCTGTTCGAGAGGAGGCATAATGCAGGATTGGGACTTGACAGAAAGATGCAGCAAAGACTTGGCCCTGAGCCCCACTGCATCTTGTTCTGCACTGCAGCATGACTTTACCATCCGGTGGCGTATGGAAACTCTGCCGTGTCTCTGCGCCAGTGCGCCCTGGAGGTGGGGGCAGGCGCAGGCGCACGCTGCGCGTCTGTTGCCGGGCCAGGACGAATCAGGGGCTTAAACGGACAGGGCCGCCCGACATGATCGGACGGCCCTGCCAATTGGTCTTTGGTCGTGGGGGCGGCTTCAGGCGCCCGGCGTCCAGGCGTCATAGTCGCCGGCCACCTTCGGGCGATGGCCGCTGGCAAGCAGCGAGCCCTGCGGGCGATAGGCGAGCGGGGTGCCGGTCGGGTTGGCGCGGTGCTCGGCCTCCCACGGACGGCGGACATAGGTCTCTTCCGTCGGCGGGGTATCGACCTTGTGGTGCATCCAGGCGTGCCAGCCGGGCGGAAT
>JBBSSF010000259.1:0-5758 GCA_038242345.1 Hyphomicrobiales bacterium | reverse complement strand
GCCGGCCCGGCATCGTCCACCGGCTGGACAAGGACACCTCGGGACTTCTGGTCGTTGCCAAGGGCGACCGCGCCCACAAGAGGCTCGCCCGCCAGTTTGCCGACCATGGCCGCACCGGCGTTCTGGAACGGGAATATGTCGCCCTCGTCTGGGGGGCGCCGCGCACGGATTCCGGCACCGTGGACGCCATGATCGGCCGCTCCTCCCAGGATCGCCAGAAGCAGGCGATCGTGAAGGCCGGCGGCCGCGAGGCCGTCACCCACTGGCGGGTGCTGGAGCGCTTCTATCTGCCGGAGCGGCGGGAATCGGCCGCGGCCATGAAATCGGCCACCGGGCCCGAGGCGATCGCCAGCCTCGTCGCCTGCCGGCTGGAGACCGGCCGCACCCACCAGATCCGGGTGCACATGGCCCATATCGGCCATCCGCTGGTGGGCGACCCGACCTATGGCACGGGCTTCCGCACCAAGGTGAACCGGCTGCCCGAGGAGGTGGCCACCGCGGTGACGGAATTCCCGCGGCAGGCGCTCCATGCAGGCCTGCTCGCCTTCGCCCACCCGGCCACCGGCGAGGTGATGCGTTTCCGCAGCCCGATCCCGGCCGACATGGAAGGGCTGATCGAGATGTTCCGCCGCCTGAGGGACTGATCTCCTGCCAGAGGTCCCTGAAAAGGGCTCTCGGCTCCTCCGGAGCAGATTTCCCATGCCTCCGGGACCTATGGGAACTCCGCTGCCCTTCAGGCGTGGGGGTGCGGTCACCACGTCGCGTGCGTGGCATGATGACTGCGGGTCGGCCGCCCCTCCCCAGACATGTGGCGGCCGACCCGCCCGTCCCGGCTTGTGCCCGTCGCAGCGGTCCCGGTCAGGAGCGCGGCGGGGCGGCGGGCGCGCTTGCGGGTGCCTCTGCCGAACGGGACGGATGGGCGGCGGTGTCGATCCGCACCACCACCGACATGCCTGGCGCAAGCTCTGCGGCCAGCGGCTGGTCCGGGTCGATGGCGATGCGCACCGGCAGGCGCTGGGCGATCTTGGTGAAGTTGCCAGTCGCATTGTCGGTCTTCAGCACCGAGAATTCCGAGCCGGCGGCCGGCGAGAAGGAATCGATGGTGCCCGTCAGCGTCGCGTCGCCCAGCGCATCGACGGTGAAGGACACCGGCTGGCCGACCTGCATGGCGGCAATCTGGGTTTCCTTGAAGTTGGCGATCACCCAGCGCCGGTCCGGCACCAAGGAGGCGAGCTGGGAGCCGGCCGAAACATACTGGCCAAGGCGCACGCCGATCTCGCCGAGCCGGCCGTCCTGGGGCGCGCGGATGCGGGTATTCTGCACGTCGATCTCGGCCAGCCGCACGGCGGCGTCGGCCTCTTCGATGCCGGCCTTCAGGGAATCCCGGTTGACGATGATGGTCTGGCGGTCCTGCTCGGCGACATCCCGGGCGGCGGCGGCCTGATTGCGGGCGGCCTCCGCCTGGGCCAGCGCCAGCCGGGCCTGATCGGCCGTGCTCTGGGCGGCAACACCCCGTTTCAAGAGGGAGTCGATGCGCTCGGCATTGGTGCGGGCGGTGGCAAGTGCGGCTTCGGCGCCGGCCAGCTGGGCCTGGCTGGAGCTGATGCGCGCCTCGGCCGCCTTCTCGCTCTGGTCGGCATTTTCCAGCTTGGCGATCTGGATGGCGCGGTTGGCCTCGGCCTGGGCGAGCTTCTGGCGGAAGATGCGGTCGTCGATCTCGACCAGAACGTCGCCGGTGTGGACGGCGGCGAAATCCTGCACCTTCACCCCGGTGACATAGCCGGCGAGCTGCGGGCTGATGGTGGTCACCTGACCGCGCACATAGGCATTGTCGGTGGTCTGGACGCTGCTCGCAAAGGGCGGCAGCTGCCAGGCGTGGAGGATGACGAGGGCGCCGGTGAGGCCGGCCAGAAGGGCAAGGCCGCTGCGTATCTTCGGGGGCAAGGGCATCAGGGATGTCTCCACGGGGTCCGTCAGGCGCCGCCCGGGGCGGCGACCGGGCCGGCGCGCGCGACGAGGCCGCGGATCCGGGTCACGGCCTCATGGGCCACGAGCCAGACGAGAGCGGCCGCCGCGATCCCGGCGATCAGAAGGAAGGCGTCGGTGTAGGCGAGGATCCAGGCCTCGCGGCTCGCCTGCTGGACCAGAAGGGACACCCCTTCGGCGTTCAGCAGCCGGTGGTCGGCAAGGGTTGCGCCATAGAGGCCGCCGAGCTGCTCGATCCGGTGGGCAATCAGCGGGTTGGACAGGATGAAATGGTCGGCGAGCGCGCGCAGGTGCACCTTCTGGCGGATCGTCACGAAGCTGCCGAACGCCGCCGAGCCCAGGAGGCCCCCGAGATATTGGGTGGCGAGAAACACGGCGATGAAGGAGGTGATGAAGGTCGGCCCGCGCTTCAGGGTCTTCATCAGCCCGGCCAGCATCGCCGGCGGCAGGAACAGGGATGCGCCGAAGGCGATGAGACCCTGACTGACGAGCATCTCCGCCGGCCGGGTCAGGCTGGTGGCGCGGGAATCGAGAAAGGCGCCAATGGCGATCATCGCCAGCGCGGCGATGTGGAGCAGCGGCACCCGGTCCGCCCGGATGGCGAGGGCGCAGGTGATGCCGCCGCCGATGGTGGCCATCAGCACGACCAGATAGAGGCCGCGGCTCTGCTCGTTCAGAAGGCCGATCTGCTGGAACAGACCGATGGCGCCGGACGACTGCTCGGCCAGCACCAGCCGGAACACCAGCAGCGTCAGGCCGAAGCGCACCATTTCCGGGCTGGTCAGCCAGGCGATATCGAGAAGCGGCGTCGTGCGGGTGAGCTCGATGGCGGCGGCAGCCGCCAGACACAGGGCGGCAACGGCGAGGCACACCCCGATCCACGGCGCCTCGAACCACCAGTAGAGCCGGCCGAGCGCCAGCACCACGGCGACGAGCCCCATGCCCGTGGCAAAGAGCGGGTAGGAGATGAAGTCCAGCCGATGCAGCACCTTCGCATGGGGGACGGGCGCCAGCGGCACCATCAGCACCGCCATGAGCGCCAGCAGCGCGCAGCCGACTTCCAGCGAATAGAGCCCGTGCCAGGAGGCCTGATCGAGCAGCGGCGGCGAGACCAGACGGGCAATCGACGCCGTGGACGCCGAGGCTGTCAGCGCGAGGCACAGCCCCCAGGACAGCTTCTTCGCCTGGGGAAAGGCTTCCAGCATGTAGAGAAAGCCCAGCGTCGACATGGGCGCCGCCGCCATGCCGGCAAGAAAGCGCACGATGAGGGCCGAGCCCAGATCGTGCACCACCAGATGCAGCAGCGACACCGGGACGAACAGGCAGATGGCCGCCTCCGCAAAGGGGCGCAGGCCGAACTGGGTGCGGATCTTGGTCAGCAGGATCGTCAGGCTGACATTGGGCGCCATGTAGGCGGCAATCAGCCAGTTGATCTCGACCGTGGTCGCGCCGAGTGCGCCCTGAAGCTGGGCGGTGTTGACGGCAATCAGGTTCATGCCGAGGCCCTGGGCGAGCCACAGGAGCAGCGACGCCACCAGACAGGCCGCCGGCCGGCCGGGAAAATGCGCGATGGCCGGCAGCGGCGCCGGGGCGGCCGCGTCGCTCATGGCACCCGGTCCAGATTCTCGCCGATCCGGCGCAGCACCCGCAGCGTGGTGGCGACATCCGCTTCCGGAATGCCGTCCAGCATCTGCACCCGCACGCTCTCGGACAGCTCTTCCAGCTCGCGGATCTGGCCTTCGGAGGCCGGCGTCAGGGCGATGCGCTTGGCCCGCCGGTCGCCATCCACGGCACAGCGCTCGATCAGGCCCTGTTTTTCCAGCCCGTCGAGCACCCGCACCAGGGTCGGATGCTCGACATCCAGGGCCGCGGCCAGATCCTTCTGGGTCATCTCGCTGTCATGGGCGAGCACCATCAGCGTGCGCGCCCGGCTCAGCGTCAGGCCGCGGGCGCGCACCAGCCGGTCGAACACCGTCCGCATCTTGCGCCCGGCCGTCGACAGTTCGGAAGGAAGAACGGCGCGCAACGCCGCCAGACCCGAATTCATAGCACCCACATCTGTAGTGTGATACATATATGGATGCTTTATAGCCCGCCTTCTCCCCGTCCGCAAGAGAGCGGCGCTCCCGTGGCACCGCAGGAACGGGCGCCTGCCGGGACGGGCGCGCCGGCGGGGATCACTCCCCGTCGGGCTTCAGGTCGAGGGCGACGCCGTTGGTGCAGAAGCGCAGGCCCGTGGGCTGCGGGCCATCGGGGAACACGTGGCCGAGATGGGAGCCGCAGCTGGCGCAGCGGATTTCCACCCGGCGCATGCCATGGCTCATGTCCTCGTGGAAGGACACGGCTTCCGGATCGACGGCGTCATAGAAGCTCGGCCAGCCGCTGCCGCTGTCATATTTCGCTTCCGAGCGGAACAGCGGCGCCTGACAGCAGACGCAGACATAAAGCCCCGGCCGCTTCTCGTGCAGGAACGGGCCGGTGAACGGCGCCTCGGTGGCGCTGCACCGGGTGACGGCATATTGCTCGGGCGTGAGCCGGGCGCGCCACTCGTCATCCTCGAGCGCCGGCGCATGCGATTGGTCGGACATCGGACAGAACTCCCAGGGGGGACTCGCGCCCGCCGAGACCCGGCAGGCGATTGCAGGGGAAGGCCTCTTCCTGCGGCTCAGGATAACCGACCGCCGCCGCCGGTCCAGTGATGGATTATGGCCCAACGCCCGCGTGCAGGGCGTCGGCCGCCTTTTCTGCGCCGCGGGCAGCCGGCCCCGCCCTATCCCGGCAGACGCAGGCGGGCGCGCCGGCCGCCGAGCGGGCTCGTTTCCAGCGTCACGTCGCCGCCATGGGCGCGCACCACATCGCGGGCGATGGTCAGGCCGAGGCCGGAGCCGGCCCTGTCCTGGTTGCGCGCGCCGTCGCCGCGATAGAAGGGCCGGAACACCAGCTCGCGCTTGCTCTCGGGAATGCCCGGACCGTCATCATCGACGGTGACCGTCACCCAGCCATCGGAATGCCGCCCGGCGATGTCGACGCTGGAGCCGTGGCGGGCGGCATTCACCACCAGATTGGCCAGCGCCCGGCGGAAGGCCGTCGGCTTGACGATCACCATGGGCTCGCCCTCGAACCGGGTGTGGGTGACCGCGCCGAGGGCCTCGGCATGGGCGGAGACATCCTCGATGAGGGAGGAGAGGTCGAGGGGGCGGGCATCCTCGTCCTGATCGCCGCGGGCGAAGGCCAGATAGGCTTCCAGCATCTCCTGCATGGTGTCGACATCGGTGCGCAGCGCCTCCACCTCGGGTCCTTCCGGCAGGAAGGCCAGTTCCAGCCGGAAGCGGGTGAGCATGGTGCGCAGATCATGGCTGACGCCGGCGAGCAGGAAGGTGCGCTGCTCGATCTGGCGCTCGATGCGCCGGCGCATCTCGATGAAGGCGCGGGCGGCCTGACGCACCTCGGTGGCGCCATGGGGGCGGAAGCCCTCCACCCGGCGGCCCTTGCCGAACTCCTCGGCCGCCTCCGCCAGCCGCTGGATCGGCCGGATCTGGTTGCGCAGGAAGATGATGGCGATGGTCATCATCGCCACCGACGCCACCCCCATCCAGACGAGGAAGATGTGCCAGTTGGCGGCATAGGTCTGGCTGCGCCGGGCGGTCACCTTCAGGATCGCGTCGCCGAGCTGGATGCGGATCTCGACGAATTCCGAGCGCCCCACGGTGTCGATCCAGAAGGGCTTGCCGATCTGGTGGGCAATCTGGCGCGACAGGGTCTGGTCGAGGAT
>JBBSSF010000258.1:0-5767 GCA_038242345.1 Hyphomicrobiales bacterium | reverse complement strand
TCGGGGCGGATGGCCCGGCAGATGGCGTTGTTCGCCAGCCTGGTGACGCTGTTCGTGGCGCTGCTGGCAGCCATGCGGTTCTTCACGGCGGCGCCGGAGGCGATGGAAAACCTCGGCTATTTTGGTGGGGCGCTGCCGGTGGTGGGGTTCTCGATCCGGCTGGGGGTGGATTCGATTTCGATGTGGCTGATCCTGCTGACGGCGGGGCTTCAGCCGCTGGCCAAGCTCACCAGCTCGGCGCTCGGCGATGCGCTCTCGACCCTGGTGGCGGCGAAGGACGGGGCGGTGATCTCGGCCGGCCGGGTGCGCCCCTTCGCCAGCGGCGGGGTTGTGGCCGCCCCGACCTATTTCCCGATGGAGGGCGGCACCGGCCTCATGGGCGAGGCGGGGCCGGAGGCGATCCTGCCGCTTGCCCGCGGCGCCGATGGCCGGCTGGGCGTGCGCTCCGGCGCATCGGCCGGCGGCATGGCGGTGACCTTCAACGTCACGACGCCTGACAGCGAGAGCTTCAGCCGCTCGGAAGCGCGGCTCTCGGCAATGGTTGCCCGCGCCGTCGGGCGAGGACGGCGCGGGCTGTGACACCGGGCCCGACGAGGAGGGGCTTGGGCTACCCGGTGCATCGCGCGGTCCGAAGGGCCGCCGCGATCTGATCCTTGAGGTAGAGGCGCTTCAGCCGTGTCTCCTCAAGCGTCTGTTCCGATACCGGTTCGATGCGGGCGACCATGCGGTGAACCGTCGTGTTCACGCTCTGATAGTCCTCCACGAGCCGGGCGAAATGGGCATCCCGCGTCCGCAGCTGGTGGATTTGATCCACCTCTCTCGGGAACTCCTCGCTCAGTTCATGCGGCACATGGGTCATGTCCGCGCTCCCTTTTCTTGTTCTTGAACCGTGGCCCCAGAACTTCGGGCAAAGCGGTTCGGGGACTTGGGAAATCCGATCCCGGGCCGGCTGCGTCGGCCCCCGTTCCCGTCCCTTCCTGACGGGATCCTGCGTCGGTTCCGCGACGCCTTTCCTTGAGACAGGTCAACCCGCAACCCGGAGGTCCGCCCCATGGCGACCGCCTTCCATGAGGTGCGCTTTCCCGTCGACGTGGCCTTCGGCTCCGTCGGCGGTCCGGAACGGCGCACGGACATCGTCGCCCTGGGCTCCGGCCACGAGCGCCGCAACGCCCGCTGGAGCCGCTCCCGCCGCCGCTTCGACGCCGGATATGGCGTGCGCTCCCTCGATGATCTGGCGGCCGTGATCGCCTTCTTCGAGGAAAGACGCGGCCGTCTGCACGGTTTCCGCTTCCGCGATCCCCTCGATTTCCGCTCCGGCGCGCCCTCGGCCGCCCCCGCGCCGACGGATCAGGTGCTCGCCACCGGCGATGGCAGCACGGCGAGCTTCGCCCTGGTGAAGCGCTATGGCGGGACCGATGCGCCCTTCTTCCGCCCGATCGAGAAGCCGGTGGCCGGCACGGTGCGGGTGGCCGTCGGCGGGGTCGAGCAGGCCGGCGTCTCCGTCGATGTGACGACGGGCACCGTCAGCTTTTCCGCCGGCGCGATCCCGGCCGCGGGGGCGCTGGTGACGGCGGGCTTCGAGTTCGACGTGCCGGTGCGATTCGATACCGATCGGCTGGAGATCAATCTCCAGGCCTTTGCCGCAGGCGCCCTGCCGGCCATTCCCATCGTGGAGATCCGGCCATGAAGGACTTTCCGGCCGCCTTTGCCGCCCGTCTCGCCGATGGCGCCACCACTTTCTGCCGCTGCTGGCGGCTGGTGCGCGGCGATGGCGCCGTGCTCGCCATCACCGATCACGACCAGCCGCTCACCGTCGACGGCACGACCTACCAGCCCGAAGACGGCGCCGAGGCGACCTCGGACGTCGCCGGCGGGGACTTCGCCACCGGCGGGCTGGATCTCTCCGGCGCACTCTCGGCCTCCGGTCTCGATGCCGCCGACCTGGCCGCCGGACGCTATGACGGCGCGCGCATCGAGCTGCGCCTCGTCGACTGGCGCGAACCGGAGGTGTTCGCGCTGCTGCGTGTCGGCACCCTCGGCGAGGTGACCCTGGCCGATGGCGCCTTCCGGGCCGAAGTGCGCGGCGCCGCGGCCGCGCTCGCCCGGGTGACCGGCCGCACCCTGTCGCCGGCCTGTGACGCCGATGTCGGCGACACGCGCTGCCGGGTGGACCTGACGGCGGCCGCCTATGCGGCGACCGTGTCCGTGGTGGCGGATCTTGGCGAGGGCCGGCTGGTCGTCGATGGCCTGACGGGCTTTGCTGACGGCTGGTTCACCCATGGCTGGCTGACGGTGACCGACGGGACGGCCGCGGGCTTTGCCGCCGGCATCAAGCGCCATGGCGCGGATGTGGACGGCGCCGCGGTGGATCTCTGGACCCTGCCGCCGGTGTCGCTGGCGGGTGCTGCCGTGCGGCTGACGGCCGGCTGCGACCGGAGCTTTGCGACCTGCGCCGCAAAGTTCGCCAACATCCTGAACTTCCGCGGCTGCCCGCACATTCCCGGCAATGATGTCGCCCTCTGGGGGCCGGATCCCGATGGCGGCAATGATGGCGGGAGCCTGTTCGCATGAGCCCGCCGCGGGAGCGTCTGGTCGCCACCGCGCGGACGTGGATCGGCACGCCCTTCCATCATCAGGCGAGCTGCCGGGGGGCGGGGGCCGACTGCCTCGGCCTCGTGCGCGGGGTCTGGCGCGAGGCCCTCGGTCAGACGGCCGCCGTGCCGCCCTATGCCGCCGACTGGGTGGCGCTGCCCGGGGACGACCGGCTGCGTGGCGGCCTCTCCCGGACGCTGCGGCCGCGCGATCCGGCGATGGCCGAGCCGGGGGACGTGCTGCTGTTCCGGCTGCGGCCGTCCGGCATCGGCAGCCATGCCGGGCTGATGACCGCGCCGGACCGCTTCGTCCACGCCCTGGAGATGGCCGGAGTGGTGGAGAGCCGCCTCGGCGGCTTCTGGCGCAGCCGGCTCGTCGCCGCCTTTTCCTTTCCCGGCCTCGACTGACCGGCCCTCGACTTCCGGAGATCCCTCATGGCGACCCTCGTTCTGCAGGCGGCAGGCGCCACCATCGGCGGCATGCTCGGCGGCCCGTTGGGGGCCGCCCTCGGACAGGCGGCGGGCGCGCTCGCCGGCAGCCTCATCGACCAGACCTGGCTGTCCCAGGAAAAGACCCGCACCGGGCCGCGGCTTTCCAGCGTCACCGTGCAGACCTCGGCGGAAGGGCTGTCGCTGCCCCGGGTCTATGGCCGGGTGCGGCTCTCGGGCGGTGTCATCTGGGCGACGCGCTTCGAGGAGACGGTGACGCGCACCCGCAGCGGCTCCAAGGGCTCGCCGAAGATCGAGACCTACAGTTATTTCGGCAATTTCGCCGTGGCGCTCTGCGAGGGGCCGATTGCCCGTGTCGGCCGGATCTGGGCCGATGGCCGGCTGCTCGACCGCACCGAGGTGACGGTGCGGATCTATCCCGGCAGCGAGACCCAGGAGCCCGATCCGCTGATCGAGGCCAAGGAAGGCTCGGCGCCGGCCTATCGCGGGCTCGCCTATGCGGTGTTCGAGCGGCTGCCGCTCGATGACTACAGCAACCGTCTGCCCCAGCTGTCCTTCGAGGTGATCCGGCCGGTGGACCGGCTGGAGGAGCAGGTGCGCGCCGTGACCCTGATCCCCGGCGCGACCGAGTTCGGCTATGCCACCACGCCGGTGCGGCGGACCCTCGGCGCGGGCTCGGCCACCACGGAAAATGCCCATGTGTCCGTCGCCGCGACGGATCTCGCCGCGTCGCTGGACGAGCTGCAGGCGCTCTGTCCGGCCCTCGAACGGGTGGCGCTGGTCGTCTCCTGGGTGGGCAGCGACCTCCGGGCGGACCAGTGCCTCGTCCGCCCCGCGATCGAGAACAGGGACCGGGAAACCGCGCCGCTCGGCTGGTCGGTGGCCGGCCTCGACCGCGGGACGGCGCAGCTGGTGACCCAGATCGGCGACCGGCCGGCCTTCGGCGGCACGCCGTCCGATAACAGCGTCGTCGAGGCGATCACCGAGCTGAAGGCGCGCGGCCTCAAGGTGGTGCTCTATCCCTTCCTGCTCATGGACGTGCCGGCGGGAAACGGTCTGCCGGACCCTTATGGCGCCGACGAGCAGGCCGCCTTTCCGTGGCGGGGACGCATCAGCATCGCCCCGGCGCCGGGACGGCCCGGCTCGCCGGACGGCACGGCGACCGTCACCGCCGCGGTCGCCAGCTTCATGGGGGCGGCCGAGCCCGGCCATTTCTCGGTGTCGGGAACGGCGGTCCACTATTCCGGGCCGACGGACTGGCACTATCGCCGCATGGTGCTGCACATGGCCCATCTGGCGAAGGCGGCCGGCGGGGTCGATGCGATCCTCATCGGCTCGGAGCTGCGCGGCCTCACCACCCTGCGCGGCCCGGCCCGCAGCTACCCGTTCGTCGCCGAGCTGGTGCGTCTGGCCGGGGACGTGAAGGGCATCGCAGGTGCCGCGGACCTCGTCTCCTATGCCGCCGACTGGACGGAGTTCTTCGGCCACCATCCCGAGGACGGCTCCGGCGACGTGATCTTCCATCTCGATCCGCTGTGGGCGTCGCCGGCCATCGACCGGGTGGGCCTCGATGTCTACTGGCCGCTGGCCGACTGGCGGGACGGGGACCATCTGGACGCCGCCGCCGGCTACCGCGCCGATACGGAACTTGCCTATCTGGCGGCCAACATTGCCGGCGGGGAGGGGTTCGACTGGTATTATGCCGATGCGGCCGCCCGCAGGTCCCAGCTGCGCACCCCGATTGCCGACACCGCCCATGGCGAGCACTTCGTGTTCCGCTACAAGGACCTGATCGGCTGGTGGGCAAACGCCCATCATGACCGGCCGGGCGGCGTGCGCGCGGCGACGCCGACGGACTGGGTGCCGGGGGGCAAACCGGTCTGGTTCACCGAACTCGGCTGCCCGGCCATCGATCGCGGCGCCAACCAGCCGAACCTGTTCGTCGATCCGAAATCCTCGGAATCCGGCTGGCCCCATTTCTCCTCCGGCGCCCGCGACGAGGCCATCCAGCGGCGCTATCTGGAGGCGATGCTGGCCCATTTCGATCCGGCGGACCCGGAGCATCCGGCCGGCGCCAATCCGCTCTCGCCCGTCGATGGCCGGCGCATGGTGGAGCCGGGGGCCATCCATCTCTGGACCTGGGACGCGCGGCCCTTTCCGGCCTTTCCCTTTTCCACCGATGTCTGGTCCGATGGCGAAAACTGGCAGCGCGGGCACTGGCTGACCGGACGGCTGGGCGGCACCAGCCTGGCCGGTCTGGCGCGGGCGGTGCTGGCCGATGCCGGCATCGACGCCATCGAGATCGACGGGCTCGACCAGACCGTCGACGGCTTCCTGATCGACCGGCCGATGAGCGCCCGCGACGCGCTCGCCACCCTGGTGAGCGCCTTCGGGCTGACGGCCAGCGACACCGGCCTCGGGCTGCGCCTGCGCGAGGCCGACCGGCCGCCGGTCGCCGATCTCGCCCGGAAGGACCTCGTCGAGGAGGATGCCGACACGGCGCTGCTGTCGCTGACCCGGACCTCGGAAGCCGAGCTGCCCGGGGCCGTGCGCGTCACCTTTTCCGACAGCGGCAACGATCTCAATCAGGCCGAGGTGATCTCGCGGCGCCTGTCGCGTACCGATCGCTCGGTGCTGGATCTCGACCTCTCCGTTGTTTCCGCGCGGCCGGCCATGGAGCGGCTGGCGGAAATCCGGCTCGCCGATCTGCGGGCCGGGCGCGACCG
>JBBSSF010000257.1:0-5780 GCA_038242345.1 Hyphomicrobiales bacterium | reverse complement strand
TCTGACGCGGTGATCGCGACGGCCAACGACCGGCTGACGGATGACCGGTCGGTCAGTGCGCGCACCCTGCAGCGGTGGATCCAGCGTCGCAAGGAAGGCGGCGTCGTCGCGCTTGCGCCGGTCGCCACAAAAGAAGCGGCGCCGATGCCGCCGGGCTTTGGCGCCTTCCTGAAATTCTATCTCCGGCCGCAGAAGCCGCGCATCACGGAGGCGCTTGCCGACTATCACAAGAGCGAGCCGACGCATCCTTTGACCTACAGCCAAGTCAAATACACCCTCGACACCAAGCTCAACGACATCGAGCGCAACCGGGGCCGGGAAGGCATCCTGACGCTGCGGGCGCGGCTGCCCTATGTGGACCGATCAACGGAAAACCTGCTGCCAACGTCGATCTATACCGCCGACGGCAAGACGTTCGACGCGGAAATCGCGCATCCGGTCACCAAGGGGCCGTTCAAGCCTGAAATCACGACGATTGAAGACGTGGCGACGCGGCGGATCGTCGGTCGGGCGGTTTCCGCCAAGGAAAATGTCATTGCGGTGACGGAAGCCTTGCGGGTTTCCTGTATCCGGCACGGCATTCCGGCGATTTTCTACACGGACCGCGGGCCGGGCTACAAGAACAAGACCTTCGACACCGATTATACCGGCCTGCTCGGCCGGCTCTCCATCACGCCCATGCGGGCGCTGCCCTATGGATCACAGGCCAAGGGTGTGGTCGAGCGCGTGCAGCAGACCGTCTGGAACCGGCTTGCGCGCAAATATCCGACCTATCTCGGCAAGGAAATGGACAGGCAAGCCGCGAAGGCCGTCCACAAGGCAACGCGGCGGGACCTCAAGGAATTCGGGTCCTCGCGCATCCTGCCCGACTTCGCGGATTTCCTGACGGCGGTTGACGAGGCGATCGCGGACTATAACGGGGCGCCGCATGCTGGTCTGCCGCGCTTGCGGGATCCTGAGACCGGGACGCTGCGTCACTACTCGCCGGACGAATATTGGGCGCAGCATGTTGCGGGCGGCTTCGAGCCGGTGCCTGTCGATGACGATGAACGGGATGACCTGTTCCGGCCCTATGAAATCCGGGTCGCCCGGCGTGGCCTGATCGAATGGAACACCAACACCTATTTCCATGCGGATCTTGAAGCCTGGCACGGGAAGAAGGTGTGCGTCGGCTATGACTTCGGCGATGGCTCCCATGTCTGGGTGCGGGAATATGAGAAGACAGCCGGACAGCCCGGAAAGCTGATCTGCGTGGCCGACTTTGCGGGCAACCGGGTCGATTATGTGCCGCTCTCGATGCAGCGCAAGGCGGAGATGAACCGGGCCCGGGGGCGCGAAGGGCGCCTGAACCGGCAGCTCCGGGATGTGCGGGAGGAACTCAACCCGACGCGCTTCCTGGATCACGCTCCCGCGGTGCCCATGGTGGTTCCGGATCCCGGCCCGGTGCCGGAGCCGGCAGGTGAAACCACGCCCGCCCCCGCGCGCCGTCAGGTTTTCGCGAGCGACGAAGAGCTTGCGTTATGGGCGCTGGCCAATCCGGAAAAGCTGACAGACGGACAGCGGAAAGTGCTGTCCGACTGCCTCAGCCGGCAGACATCCCGAGACTATCTCAGATTAAGCGGCGTTGACGTCGAGGCCCTTTACGGGGTCCTGCGCGCGGCCGCGTGATTTACGGAGACGGAACCATGCGAAACGTTTTTGTCGAGACATCTAATGTCAGGTCGTTTCTCGGGGTGCTGGCCGGATTGGAACAGCGCGGCGCCGCCGAAGCGTGCCTGGTCGTGGTGGATGGTGAGCCCGGGGTTGGCAAGACCACGGCCATGCGCCGGTGGGCCGTCCAGACCGGATCCGTCTATGTCCGGGCGCAGTCCGAATGGGACTATCGGTGGATGCTGGATGACATCCTCGGCTCCCTCAACATCACGCCGCCACGTGGTGCGCAGCAGAAGTTTGCCGCCGTCACGGCCGCCCTGGTCGAGCGGTGCCATGCGGCGGCCGTGGATGGCCGGACCGTCGGCCTCGTCATCGACGAATGCGACCTGGTGTCCAGCCGGTCGGCGATCATGGAAGGGATCCGGGGGATTTCTGATCTCCAGCAGGTGCCGACGGTGCTGGTGGGCATGGGCAAGCTGCGCGACCATCTGCGGCGCTATCCACAAATCGAAAGTCGCGCGCCGCACAAGGTCAAGTTCGTCCCGGCGACGCTGGAAGACGTGCAGCTCATCATGGCGCAACGCTGCGAAATCGTCGTTGCGAAGGATCTGTGCGAGTTCGTCTGGCGCCTCGCCCGGGGTTATCACCGGGAAATCCTTGAGGCCATCGCCCATATCGAGCGCTTCGGCCGCCGCATCGACCCCGGCCCCGGCGGGGTGACGCTTGCCGACATGGCGGGCCAGCCGATCGGCACCGACCGGACCACCGGTCATGCCGTCCTCGTGCCGAGGGTCGGGTGATGGGGGCGCATCGTGTCGTCCGCCGTCCCGCAAGCCTGCCCGGCCTCCAGCAGCGGGCGTGGAATGCCATGCGCATCGTCGCTCCGGGGTGGACGATTGCCGATCTGGATCTACTTGCCGGCAACGGATCGGAATCGGCCCGGGCGGATCTGCGCCGCTATGTCGGCGCCCTCGTTGGGGCGGGCCTTGTCACCGTTACTGCCGCCCGGGGGCAGAACGGCCAGAAATATTACCGGCTCCGGAAGGATACCGGGCCGATCGCCCCGTCGCACCGACGGGAAGCCGGCCAGCTCCACGACCACAACACGGGCAAGACGCACGAGACCGGCAAGATAGGAGGGGCGCCATGCAGGCCCGCCTCCCCATGACCCTGCCGGATCCGGACTGGATCGAGCTGCTGCGCGGCCAGATCGCTGCCGGGCGGACGATCACCTCAGTGGCAGATGAAATCGGGATGAAGCGCCCGTCGCTCTCCATGCTGCTGCGCGGCTGCTATCCGGCCCGCCTCGACAAGGTGTCGCGCAAGTGGCGGGCGGCCGTGGTTGCTCGTTACGGCGCCGGGGTCGCCTGCCCGCATCTCCGTCGGGCCATCCCGGAACCGGAGTGCCGCGCCCTGGCGGCCGCACCCATGTCGACATCCGATCCCGAACGCCTGCGCCAGTGGGCTGCCTGCCGGGCGTGCGCGCTCAATCCCCTCGCCGTCAGAAAACAGGAAACCTGACATGACCACCGATGAAGCAAACCGGAAGCCGCATAGCGGCGCCACTCCCGTGGTCGACGTGGGGGGGAAATCCTACCTCACCGATCCCAAGGGCGCGCTGGTGCCCATGGAAACCATCAGCGCCACCGACCTCCTCATGGACGAGGTCGTCGGGGACCTCATGGGGTCCGCCAAAGTCCTTGCCGAGCAGATTGCCGCAGTCAAAGAAGCGTCCTTCGTGGGCATCGCCGCGTTCCGGGCGCTGCTGGAACAGGAATACGGGACGACCATCGGCGGGACGAAGGGCAACGTCACGCTGACCTCTTTCGATGGTCTGCGGCAGGTTCGGCTTCAGGTCGCCGATAAGCTGGATTTCGGGCCGGAGCTTCAGACCGCGAAAAATCTTGTCGACGAATGCCTGATCGAATGGGGCGGCGAGAGCCGCGCCGAACTGCGGGCGATCGTCAATCGCGCCTTCGTGGTCGACCAGGCCGGCACGGTCCGGCGGGCGGAGCTGTTTTCGATCCTCCGGCTGGAAATCGAAGATCCCCGCTGGCAGCGGGCCATGAAGGCGATCCGCGACAGTATCCGCCCGCTCGGAACCAAGGAATATGTCCGGTTCTACGAGCGGTCGAGGCCGGGCGGTGCGTGGCAGGCGGTGTCTCTCGACATCGCGACGGCATGAGGTGACGTGATGACCGATAAAGCCCCCTTCACCGATGCTGACCGGCTGGTGTTCCATCTTGTGCGCCGGATGCTGGCGGATGGCCGGGTGGCCTATTTCTTCGGGCCACCGTCAGAAATGTTCCGTCTCCTGACGGTGGCGCTGGCCGTCCACGAAGGCCGGCCCGCCGAGGATATCGGCCGGGACCTCTGGGCGCGGTGCCGCCCGGAGACTGTCCGGACGGCACGCGAGACCTGGATGGGTCTTGAAGCCCACATCGACCGGGAGACGGTCGGCTACCTCGACGAATATGTCTCCCCCGAAGCGGCCCGGGAAATCGTCAACCGTGCGCTCCTTGCGCTGGAGGCTACGGACCATGGCTAAGGTGACCGTCTCCACGTCCGAACTGGCGGCCCTGATCGCGGCGGTTTCTGCCGCGCTCGATGGCCTGCCTGATATCGACACTGATGAGCCCGTCGCGTCCCGGGTCCGGCGGAACATCGCGATTGATAATGCGTTTCTGACGCTTCATGCGCACCATGGCGCGCAGTTCCGTCACGGCGCTCCCGCCCGCTTCCGATTGGCGGACATCACGTCCGCCAGCGAAATGGGCGTGGTGGGTGCGGCGCGGAACTGGTGCACGGCCGCCCGCAAGCATCTGGAGGGTGCGCAATGAGCATCGCCCTCCCGATTTCTGACGGCACGCGGTGCCCGTGCTGCGGGCACCGCGTCGCCCCGGACAGGATCCTCGTGAACCTCGACACGAACACGATCACCTTCGGGCGGCGGCGAGCCGCCCTGAGGCCCGCCGAGGCGGAGATGCTGTCCGTCATCGTCGGTGGCTATCCGGGAACCGTCCCGCTCGCCCATATCTATACCGCGCTCTGGGGCGGGTATGACCAGCCGCTCTACGCGGAAAAGGCCGTCCACGTCCACGTCACCCGGATTCGACACGCACTCAAGACTGTCGGTCTGGCGCTGCACAATGTGCGTGGTCGCGGGTACCGGATATCGCCGGAGGTGAGCCATGATCCGGCTTGATTGCGATACCTGCATCAACCCGCTGGCGGTGTCGTCGACCCGCTGGGACCGCTCCTTCTATGCCAACGGATCCGCGTCGGTGCTCGTCGTCACGATGATTGACGGCGCCGTCTACCGTCTTTCCTACCCGCCGGCATTTGGCGGCATCGACCCTTATGAGATCGAGAAGGCCATTCATGCGGCCGTGGCGGAGAGGTCCTGACCATGGCCATGGACACGATTGCCGTCATCCATGTCGCCAAGGCCCAGCTCGGACTGGACGAGGGGACCTACCGGGCCCTGCTCCTGCGGGTGACGGGAAAGAGCAGCACCAAGGATATGACCGAACGGCAGCGAATTGCTGTCGTGGACGAACTGAAGCGGATGGGGTTCCAGGTGCGGCGCGGAGCGGGCAAGCCTTTGCCCGCATCGACTAAAGCCTACATCCGGTTGATCCACAAGCTCTGGAGCAAGCTCTACGACAAGGGCATCGTGCGGGACGGGTCGCGCAAGGCGCTGCGGGCGTTCTGCGGGCGCCATCTGCCGGCGGGCGTGTCGACGGATCCGGACTTCCTGACCTGGGAACAGGCGTCGCCGGTCATTGAGGCGCTCAAGGCGATGGAGCGTCGCGGCAAGCCGGTCGAGGGGTGATGGCATGGCCAAAAAGCCCCGGGAGGTCACCGCCTGGTCCGATCTTGTCGACATGATCGGCGAGCGCGTCGCGCTGAAGCTGATGGCCGCCTTTGGCGGGCGGGACATCCAGCCCCCCAAGATGCCTGCAGACGATCATCCGATCCTGTTGGCACTGGGTGTTGAGGATGGGCGCGCGCTGTGCGATCTGGTAGGCGGAGGCTGGGTCTATGTCCCGCACGGCCGGCCGCCACGTTCGGTCCGGGCGGAAGTCATGGCGCTGACCCGGCAGGGGCTGGACCGGGTCGAGATC
>JBBSSF010000256.1:0-5802 GCA_038242345.1 Hyphomicrobiales bacterium | reverse complement strand
TGCCGTAGACATAGCCCCCCTTGGTCATGTCCTCGATCGCAGCGCCGCCCTTGGCCGCCGTCGTCACCAGCACCGGCGCCGTGAGGGACCCGCCAAGGGCGGGATTGGTCAGTCCGAGGCCAATGGCGTGCGCCGGTCCCTCGGCCGAGGTGGTCTCCATCAGGTCGGCAAGGCAGATCATGTTCTCCGCCGGGGTCGGATCGGCGGCATCACCATCTCCGTTAACCCTTGGCCCGACGTTGAACATTTGCGCGACGCCGGGCGCCACCTTGTCGGTGTGCACCCGGTTGGAGCCGGTCCCGTAGGCGTGGGAGTGCCCCGTCAGAAGGACGTGCCGGATCGCCCCGGGGATCGTGAGTCCGGAGATCGGCATCACATATTGCTGGGCGTCCTTGACGCGCGCGCCATCATCGACCATCCAGCGCACCACCTCCCCGCCGTCGGCCACATGCGGGTTGATGTTGCGGGTCCCCTCCGGCGTGTCCCAGGAAAGCGGAACTCGCCGCCCGTTGATGC
Source organism: Hyphomicrobiales bacterium (assembly GCA_038242345.1). GTDB lineage: Bacteria > Pseudomonadota > Alphaproteobacteria > Rhizobiales > Segnochrobactraceae > JBBSSF01. Next base: position 5,286 of record JBBSSF010000256.1, on the reverse strand, counting down.
GCGCGATCACCTCGCCGGTCAGCGGGTCAGTCCATGCTTCCACGGGCGTCGTCGGGTCTCCTCCGACATGACGCACATCATGGGTCATGCCGCGGATCACCCGCAGCATGTGCGGCGCCAGGGACCGGTAGAGATCGGCCCGGGCATAATATTCGTCGAGGATGCCGACCTCGTCGGTCGCCTCGCGGGTCCGGTCATGGCGGAGCGCACCAGCCACCGGGCGCCCGCCGGCATAGGTGTCCGGCACCACGGCATAGCGCTCGTCGAGGATCTGCTCATAGCGCGGCACCAGCGGGTCTGCCGGCGGATAGGGCGCGCCATCATGCTGGACGCCGTCCATCACGGCGCTGTTGGCATAGAGGCTCCCATCCCGGATGCGCTCGTCAAGGATGCGATAGGTATCGTGGGCGCGGGTCGTACCGTCATGCCGCAGCGCGATCAGCGGTCGGCCGCTCGCATCCAGCACCGCATCGTGGACTTCTTCATCCAGGACGCGGTATCCGACCGCCTCGACGATCCCCGCCGAGCGGGCCTCGGCCTCATCCGCCACAGCGTCAGCAATGGCATCGGCCACTTCGGTGGTGCTTGGCACGCCGAGATCGGCCCGGGCATCCGCCGGGGCGATCTCCTGCACGGGCCCGGCCGTCCCCGGCCGCCGGCCGAGGATCCGCCCGGCCGCGACATCCTGCAGCTTGGCATAGGTCACGGCCTTGTCGGCCACCTTGGCCGTGGTGACGGAGGCAGCGCCGAGCTTCTGGCCCGTCACGGACCCGTCGGTGATCTGGGCCGTGTTGACCATGTCGAGCGCCGCCAGCCCGCCGAGATCGGCGCTGTTCGCCTTGAGCGCCATATCCCCAGCCAGCTCGGCGATGTCCGCCGTGTTGGTGACGACCTGACCGGCCACCGTCCCCGGCATGGTCAGCGGCAGCTGTGTCCAGACCCCGTCGATCCGCGCCCAGATGCCGGCGTCGCTGCCCCCGGTGACGACGGCGACCGCATCTTCGGTGCCGGCCGGCAGATCCCCGGACGCGGCCACGACGATCGCTCCCGAGGCCACGAGCGCCGCCGTGAGATCCACCAGGGCCCCGTCGAGATCGGCAACCGCCGCCGCGACGGCCGCCCCGACGGCCCGGATTTCCGACTTCTGCGCCTCGTTTTCTCCGCTCGAAGCCACGCCGTCGGTCACGAAATCGCGCCACGCGGCCAGCCAGGCCGCGAGTAGATCGGTGGCAGTGCTCATGCTGTTCTCTCTGGATCAGGTGATTGTCGCACCTTCCGGCCCGGCCGCGGATGAGCGGACGCCAGATGTGTTTTCAGAGGTCGCGTAATAGTCGTGCGCCCCGGTTGGGACATCAGTGTCGATCAGGGTGGCCTGCGCGCGTCGTCCGGCCGATGTTGGCCCAGCAACCACAGCCGCATCAGCTGGCCATGTTCCACCAGCCAGCATCCGCCAGAGTGTGACGGTGGCCACATTTGTCGACGCTGACTGGCGCACGGTGACCGTAACCGTGTCGGCGTCGACGATGGCCGACAGGATCGCGGGGGGCGACGGGGCGACGGCATCTTCCAGCGTCGAGACAGTGACCGGCGCTGACCAGATTTCCGCGCCGCCAACCCGGGCGACGCGCACCTGATAGTTCGTCCCGGTCCGCACGGTTGGCGTTTCGCTGCGGAGACGCGCGGACGGGGCCTCTCCGATCACGGTTGGGCTCGCCGTCGTTGTCGATGCCCATGGCCCTGGGCTGCCGCTCTTGGTATCCGCCAGACGATGCTGGATCTGCCATGATAGTTCCGGCCGATCCGGGTCATCCCACTCGCAGACGATGACAACTGCTTCGCCTCGGCGCTCCGCTGCGGCCGTCAGGTTGTCGGCGGTGACGTCATCGGACGTGACGGCAGAGGCGGACGGAAGGGGGTTGCCTTCGTCTGCATCCGCATCCCAGGCCTCATACTCTGCGGGCGACAGCACCACCCCTTCGATCACTGCCCCCGGGGTCGGGCTGCCGGGATCGATCTTCACCGCCACGTCGAGGATGATCACGCAGTCGGCAAGAGGCTCCACCTCAGGGATGCGCACGCGCACTGACCGCTCCCCCAGCGCAGACCATCCAGCCATATCGGTGACGACGGTCAGACGGTATTCCGCAGCCGCGAGGATCGCTGCCCGTTTCCCGAGCCGTCGGGCCTGAGACGCGCTCCTGCACGCCGGCAGGCTCACCGGCCCCCGCTTCCCCCGCTCGGAGACAGGCCACGGGTCTACCTCCTGAGCGGTATAGCCATGGGCGGGGCTTGTGAACGTGACGGCGATTTCGGAGATCGCCTCGTCGGTCCGCTTGAAGCGCTTCCACGAATAGGAGCGGATGTTCTCCCGCTCGATAATGACCGTCGGCTCCTGAACGCCGATAGTCAGCCGCCACCCCAATGCGGTCATCCGCAGATGACCGTCGCAGGCCTGCAGCAGTGCCTTCAGGCTCTCCACCGGCTCCGTTTCAGTGGCAGACCAGGAGAGGCCACCCCAGAACTGGGGCTCGGTGCCACCCGCCTTGAGCGGGATCGGAATATCGCAGGTGTCAGCGGCCGCCTTCCAGAACTCGACTTCCGGAAGTATTTCCGTCGCATAGTCCCAGCCGAACCCGGTTCGGGCGTGGCAAAGCAGATGGAGGATCTGCAGCGCGAGATTTTGGCCGGGGTGCGGACCACTCGTGGCCGACCATTTCCATGTCGTCCAGTCGTCCGGATCCTGCGCCGGATCGCGCGGGTCATAGACCGGCGACAGGCGGGCCTCGGCCGAGATCGCGGTGGAGCCCCGCATGGGCCAGCGGTTCTGCTGCTCTGCCGCCAGACCGGATTCCATCTTCGCATAGATGCAGGCAATCCCATCGCCCCGATGGTCCTCCGTCCAGATTCCCTCGGGTAGTTCCGGGATAGAGAACGCTGTCTGCACAGGCAGGCCGAGGCGCGTGAGCAGGCGCACATCCCGCGCTGAGAACCGGGACGAGGCCAGACACCACCCGTCCGCGTCGATCTGGATCTCGTCGTCGTCGATGAAAAAGCGCTGGAACCCGGAGATCGGTCCGAGGCACATCATGTGCACCTCATAGGCGCGGCCGTCACGCTCTTCCCACAGGGCATAGGCCCCGGTGAGCTTGTCGAGACCAACACCCTCCCACGCCCCGGGCGTTGTCTGCCGCAGGACACCACGGGTGCTCGCGTCATAGGACGGCACCTTCGGCGTGGGGGCGAGCAGATACTGCGCCGCCACGAGGCCGCCGGTGATCGCAACCCCGGCGACGGTGCTCCCCGTAATCCCCAGGAAGCTGGCCCCGCCGGCCGCGGCCATCAGGTTCAGCGGGACGCCGGGAATCGCGACCGCGAACAGGGCTGTGGCGACCGCGGAAGCGGCAAAGATCACGTCCGGCATGGCACACTCCAGGCCGTCAGCACTTCGAACGGACCGACCACGCATCCACCGTCAGACAGCACCGCCCATGCCCCAGCCACACGGATGGCCCCGGCTTCACGATCCCGGATGCGGTCGCCAATGGTCACGGTCGCCCGCACAATCCCCACGTCACCGTCTCTGGCCAGATCTGGCGCGATATCCGAAAGGCCTGCAGCCGCCATGCCGGCAGTGGCGACGGCCACCAGCCCACCGCCCTTCCGGATGATCCGTTCAGCCCCACGCCATGTGCGATACCGCCCACGCCAGGCCGATGCGGGGTCCATCCCGGTCTGGCTCAGCACCCAATCGGCCGGCCACATCTGGCAATCGTGAGCACCCCACTCAAATGGGCGCGCGACGGCATCGCCCAGGAAGGCCGAAAGGCCCGGACGTGAGGTCATGTCGGTTGTCCTGTCGGATCAGGCGCGCGGCCAAATGCGGATGCGAGACCGCATCATCGACACGCGGTTGCAGAAGAGATCTGGCGTGGCAGCGGTTGGGTTCAGCCGAGCCGACGCGGCCCGTTGCTGGGCATCCGTCCAGCGGATCATGGCGGTGCGCCGCCGACGGGCCGTTGCCGTCACGGCTGACAGGGTGATGGTCGTGGTCGCCGAGGTTGCGCGTCCGTCCCCATCGATGGTCAGTTCAGATGTGTCGCCGCAGACCTGGTCCATAACCCCGCGCCAGATCGGACGCGGTGGGGCGATCGCCTGCCAATCCGGGTCGAACACCGTGGTCAGGATGTCGAGGCGCCGGTTCACCACGTCATCAGCCGCAGCGGTCGCCAAGTTCTGGAACTGGGGTGTCAACCCGGAGAGGACGAAGTCAAGCCGTTGCGCCACCCCGTTGGTGATCGCCTGCAGCTCCGGCAGCGACAGGATCGATCCCAGCGACGTCCATACGGCGTCCTCGGATGAGATCTCGTCCGGGATTGGCACGTCGCCGTAGCCGCAGAAATAGCGGGCCGGGCCGGATGCGAGGTCGGCCCGGAAGAAAAAGCCGGGGCGCGGCCGGCTCGATCGATGGGCGAGCGCGACGGATGACGGGAACCACATCAATCTCCTCCCATCGGGAACCACTCGATGAATGTCAGCGACGGGTTGGCAACCCCGTGCATATCAAAGAGCGCGTCCCACATCTCCGCATTGGCCGACTGCATGGTACAGATGGGCTGGTCGAATGCGATCTCTGCCCCGGCAGCAATCGGTGCCCGGAGCGGCGGGCGGATGGTCACGTCCCAGACCGACCCGGACCGATCATTGATCGCGGCCACAATGTAGATCCGATGGCGGTACGGCGCCCCGTGCCACACCGAGAACGCCTCTGCCCCCAGAAGATCAGCGCCAGCGAGCACCCGGATTTTCAGCCGGGTGGCCCGGAGGGGCGCCGCCTCGTGCACCACGGCGGAAATCACGTTCTGCGCATAGGGAGTGCCATCCGAGTGCGGGGTGCCGTCGCTGTGGGTTGTGAGGATCGGGCCAACCGGCGCACCGGTTGGCCATGGGGCCAGCATGTTTCCTAGGACGGCATACGGGACATACCAGAGCCCGGCCATGCCGTCTGAGAGCAAACCGGCCTGGACGAAGGCCCGCTGCCGGGCGGTTGTCTCGGCCCGCGATGCCCCAGGTTTGGTGGAGCCGTGCACCGAAACTTGATCGATCACAGCCCGCCAGTAGCCGCCCCCGGAAGCGTTCACCGCCTGCCCGGGGACGCCGCTGCCCTTGCCGCCCAGCATGTCCGGGCCGGCAAGGGCAAATGATGCCCCCCCCTTGTGCGAGAGCAGAGACGGTGGGAGATGCCTCGGCTCATCCATGGGTCACCATGATCCGTAGGTGTCGGCATCC
>JBBSSF010000255.1:0-5808 GCA_038242345.1 Hyphomicrobiales bacterium | reverse complement strand
GGGCGGCGGCCAAGAAGGCGCGGAACTTCGCCGAGGCCGACCGCATCCGCGACGAGCTCACCGCCCTCGGCATCCTGCTGAAGGACAGCAAGGACGGCACGACCTGGGAGGTGAAGGCATGAGCGGCGAAACTGCAGGGCAGCGGCCCGGCCATGTGCTCACCGGCGGCTGCCAGTGCGGCGCGGTGCGCTATGGCCTGAAGGCGTGGCCGGGAGAAGCCTCCATCTGCCATTGCCGCATGTGCCAGAAGGCGTTCGGCAGCTATTTCGCCCCGCTTGCCTCGGTGGAGCGGGCCGATCTGGAATGGACCCGCGGCGCACCCGCGCTGTTCCGCTCCTCCACCATCGTCACCCGGGGCTTCTGCGCCGCCTGCGGCACGCCGCTGACCTATGATTATGAGGCGGGGCCGACCATCGCCTTTTCCCTCGGCAGCCTCGACGATCCGACGGCAGTGCCGCCGGCGATCCAGTACGGCGTCGAGGGGGTGATGCCGTTCTTCTCCGCCCTCCACCTGATCCCGTCGGTCCGGACCGACGAGAGCATGCCCGAGGGCTCGCTGGACCGGCTGCACTCCTTCCAGCATCCCGACCACGACACCACATCCTGGCCACCGGCACAGCGCTGACGGCCACACCGATCATCCGAGACCAGACCCGGCAAACGACCAAGAACAACAGATGCCGGACGGGGGACCTTGAGCACCATGGGCAAGGAACGGCTCTATCTCTACGACACCACCCTGCGCGACGGCGCCCAGACCACGGGTGTCGACTTCTCGCTGGAAGACAAGATCGCCGTGACTGCGCTCCTGGAGCGTCTGGGCATCGACTATATCGAGGGCGGCTATCCCGGCGCGAACCCGCTGGACACCGCCTTCCTCGGCCAGCGCCGCACCCGCAAGGCGCGCTTTGCCGCCTTCGGCATGGTGCGCCGCTCCGGCCGCTCGGTGGAGAACGACCCCGGCGTCCAGGCGCTGCTGGACTCGGCCGCCGATGCCGTCACCTTCGTCGCCAAGTCCTGGGACTATCATGTGGATGTCGCCCTCGGCATCCCGCGCGCCGAGAATCTCGATCTCATCAGCTCCTCGGTGCGGGCGGCGGTTGCCGCCGGCAAGGAAGTGGCCGTCGACTGCGAGCACTTCTTCGACGGCTACAAGGCCAATCCGCTCTACACCCTCTCCTGCGCCAGGGCGGCCTACGAGGCCGGCGCGCGCTGGATCGTGCTGTGCGACACCAATGGCGGCACGCTGCCCGACGAGATCGCCCGCATCGTCATGGAAGTGACCCGGGCGGTGCCCGGCGATCATCTCGGCATCCACGCCCATGACGACACCGGACAGGCGGTGGCCAACTCGCTGGCCGCCGTGCGCGCCGGCGCGCGCCAGGTGCAGGGCACCCTCAACGGCATCGGCGAGCGCTGCGGCAATGCCAATCTGGTGACGATCCTCGCCACCCTCGCCCTCAAGGCGCCGTACAAGGACCAGTTCGAGACCGGCGTGAGCCCGACGGCGCTGGCCGATCTCACCGCCGTGTCGCGGGCCTTCGACGAGGTGCTGAACCGGGCCCCCGCCCGGCAGGCGCCCTATGTCGGCGAGACGGCGTTCGCCACCAAGGCCGGCATCCATGCCTCGGCCATCGTCAAGGATCCGCGCACCTACGAGCATGTGCCGCCCGAGAGCGTCGGCAACCGGCGCCGGCTGCTGGTCTCCGACCAGGGCGGACGCTCCAACCTGATGGCGGAACTCGATCGCGTCGGCATCGCCTATGACAAGACCGACCCGCGCCTCGACGACCTGCTGGCGGAAGTGAAGCGGCGCGAAGCCGAGGGCTATTCCTATGAGGCGGCCGACGCCTCCTTCGAGATCCTCGCCCGCAGCCGCCTCGGCACGGTGCCGCACTTCTTCGACGTGCGCGGCTTCCGGGTGATGGTGGAGCGGCGCTTCAATGCCGAAGGCGCACTGGTCACCGTCACCGAGGCCATCGTCAAGGTGGTGATCGACGGCGAGGAGCACATGTCGGTCGCCGAAGGCAACGGCCCGGTCAACGCCCTCGATCTGGCGCTCAGGAAGGACCTCGGCCGCTATCAGTCGATGATCGCCGATCTGGAGCTGGTGGACTTCAAGGTCCGTATCCTCAATGGCGGCACGGGCGCCACCACCCGGGTGCTGATCGAGAGCCGCGACGAGGACGGCAACCGCTGGTTCACCATCGGCGTCTCGCCCAACATCGTCGACGCCTCCTTCCAGGCTCTGCTGGACTCCGTGACCTACAAGCTCCTGAAGGCCGGCGCCGTCGCCGACCTCAAGCAGGCCGCCTGAAAATGCGAACGGCCACCTCATCGGGCGGCCGTTTCCTCTCGCCGGGCTGCCGCCCGGACCCGCCCGGAGGCAGAGCCTGCGGACCGCCCCTTCGTTCATCCGTCCGGAGACAGGGGCGCCAGATCATGCCATGGATCCTCGACGAGGGCCTCTGGCAGTCCGGTGCAGATTTTCCATGTCCTTGGGGCATATGGAAAATCTGCTGATCTTCAGGCGCGTGGGTGCGGTCAGCACCTCGTGCGGCTGGTATCAGTTCACCGGCGTCACCGTGCACGGCTGCACGGTGACATAGTTGTCGCCGACGCCGTCGATCTTGCCGGAAATCTTCACCTTGTCGCCGGGAGCGGCGGTCGGGGCGGTCTTGGGCATGCACAGCACGCGCACCTTGCCCGGGCAGCCGACCAGCATCGGCGGCTTCACCTCGGCCATGTTCTCCACCACCTCGATCACCCCCGACACCGCGGGCGACTTGTCGACGATGCCGGGCGTCGCCGCCAGCTTGGCCACCGACTTGCAATCAAGCGTCACCTCCCCCGCCGCAAGGCCGGGGGTAGCCGCAGACGCCGCCAGCACGAGGCCGGCCACGAGACACCAGGCTTTCAAGATCATCATTCCCGATTGGACGGACCGTCGCCCGCCGGTCCTGTCAGACTTCCACCAGTCCGGCGGCGTAGCGACGCCAGTTGTCCACATAATGCGTGGCCGAGCGACGGATCGTTTCGGCCACGATTGGATCCAGGGTGCGCACCACCTTGCCCGGCACGCCCACCACCAGCGAATAGTCCGGAATCTCCTTGTCCTCGGAGATCAGGGCGTTGGCGCCGATGATGCAGTTGGAGCCGATGCGGGCACGGTTGAGGATGGTCGCGCCCATGCCGATCAGGGTGTTCGCCCCGATGATGCAGCCATGCAGGATCACCCGGTGGCCGATGGTGCAGTCCGGCCCGACGGTTGCGGGGCAGCCCATGTCGGTGTGGATGACGGTGCCATCCTGGATGTTGGAGCGGGCGCCGATGGTGATCCACTCGTTGTCACCGCGCAGCACCGACTTCCACCAGATGCTCGCATCCTCTTCGAGGCGCACGCGGCCGATCAGCGCCGCATCCGGCGCCACCCAGTGGCGCCCCGCCGCGGGCAGGTCCGGCTTCGTTCCGTCGAGGGCATAGAGCGGCATGGCAGATCCTTTCCGGCAGCAGCACCGGACGGTACCCGACCCCGAAAGGGCTCCGGGGCACGCCGGCCTTCCAGACCTAGCATTGCAGAAAAGCGCCGCAAAGAGACCGGCGCCCTCATGCCAGCCCCCTGTCATGCCGGCCGCAGCCGGACAGGGAGGGGGCGCCTGTGGCGCCCGCCCCGCTCACTGCTCGTCCAGATCCACCTCGAGGATGGCCATCTGGAAGTTCCAGGACAGCTCGCCGTCCTCGTCATCGCGGTAGATCACGCCGATGAACTCGTCGCCGATGAACACTTCGGCAGAGTCGTTCTTGCGCGGCCGGGCCTTGATGGCGATCGTCGGCAGGTTGAACTTGTGCCGGAGATAGATCTCCAGACGATTGATTTCCTTGCGATCCAAGGCGAACCTCCCGGTTGATGCCCCGCTCCCGAGACAGAACGGACAGAACGAAGCGGATAGGGCGCGCCGGCAGGAAGCGCCGGCAACGGGGCGTCCAGCGGAGGACGCGGCCGCAACGCGAGAGAGAAAAGAGAATCACCCCGTCGCGTTCCGGCCGGGGTTCTAGACCCTTTCGCCGGTCCTGAACATCCGCCCTCCGGGCAGGCCGGCCATTCCGCTCCGGAACGGCCGGACCCTTTCCGGCCGACGCTCAGCCCAGATCGGCGGGGTCGCGCTCGTCGGCGAGCATCTGGTCCATGGAGCGGGCCGGCTCGGCGCAGGGCGCCCGGCCGACGACCTTGGCCGGCACGCCGGCCACCGTCATGTGGGCCGGCACCGGATGCAGCACCACCGAGCCCGCCGCCACCCGCGAGCAGCAGCCGACCTCGATATTGCCGAGGATCTTGGCGCCGGCGCCGATGAGCACGCCACGGCGGATCTTGGGATGCCGGTCGCCGCTTTCCTTGCCGGTACCGCCGAGCGTCACGCCCTGGAGGATCGACACGTCATCATCGATCGTCGCCGTGGAGCCGACCACGAGGCCGGTGGCATGATCGAGGAAGATGCCGCGCCCCATGGGAACGGCCGGATGGATGTCGGTCTGGAACACTTCCGACGAGCGGCTCTGGAGGAACAGGGCCATGTCGCGCCGGCCCGACCGCCACAGCCAGCTGGCCAGACGATGGGTCTCGATGGCATGGAAGCCCTTGAAATAGAGGGCCGGCTCCAGGAAGCGCTCGCACGCCGGATCGCGGTCATAGACGGCGACCAGATCGTTGCGGAAGATCTGACCGATCTCCGGCTCCGCCTCCAGCGCCTGGGCATAGGCGTGACGGATGAGGGAGGCCGGCACATAGCGGCTGTCGAGCCGGGCGGCGAGCCGCGCGATCACCACGTCCTCCAGCCGGTCGTGGCCGAGGATGGCGGCGTGGAAGAAGCCGCCCATGGCCGGATCGGCACACACGGCTTCCTCCGCCTCTGTGCGCAGGCGCGCCCAGATCGGATCCAGCGGTGCGAGACGACCCGTTTCCCTCAGCTGGGACGAGTTGGCCATGGAAAGTCCTCCGGATGCGGAAGCCATGCAGGGTGACCGCTTATATACGGTCCCGCTCGCCCGTGCAAAAGGTCGCGGGGAAGAGAGCGCGGACCGGTGCGCCGCACGGGCGCCCTCCCCTCAGCGCGCGACGCCCGGGAGGAGAAAGGCCGGATCGGCCTCGGCACGCAGGAAGCGCACGAGCTGGAGCCACAGCCGCGGATAGAGCAGCGCCCCGCGCACCGTGCCGCGTTCCAGCCGCGCGCATGCGTCGCTCAGCCGGCACAGCAGCGGCCGGTTCTCCGGCGTCGCCACCAGCGGCGGCAGCCCGCCCGCCACCAGAATGGTGCTGGCGATCAGCGTCGCGGTGCGGCGGTTGCCCTCGATATAGAGCTGGGGCGAGGACGTGACGTGCAGGAACACATGGGCCGCCCACCACGCCGGATCCCGGGAGCGCATCATCGCCCCCCATTCGATGCGGCTGCCGATCTGGTCATAGAACCAGCGTTCGGTCTCGACCATGTGATCGCGATATTGCGTCCGGGTCTCCGGCGTGGAACCGCACAGCACGACATGATTGAGCTCCAGCCAGTGCGCCGAAGCGCCATAGCGGAACAGGTCGACCCCGTCGCGCAGCAGGCAGTTCACATAGGCATAGCCTTCCAGCATCCGCCGGGCGCTGTCGGGCGTCACGGGTTCGCAGGCGCCGCAGGAGAGCACCTCCCGGCACTGTCCCTCGGCGGCCAGCAGCCGGTCGAGCGCCGCCTCGATCGCGGCAAGGTCGATCGCAGGCCGCGCCATCACCGCCCCCGCCGCACGGGCGTCCGGCCCGGACAGGCCGGGCCG
>JBBSSF010000254.1:0-5822 GCA_038242345.1 Hyphomicrobiales bacterium | reverse complement strand
CGCGGCTGCCGAACGGGGGTGTAGCTCAGTTGGTTAGAGCGCCGGCCTGTCACGCCGGAGGTCGCGGGTTCGAGCCCCGTCACTCCCGCCACTCTCTTCCGCCCGGATCCCGCTTCCCTCTCCTGTCTTTCTGTCCGGACGCGGTCTCCGGCGTCTGTCCACGCATCGGCCCGAGGGTTCTTCGCAGGGACCTGCCGGGCGGCGCGCGCCCGGTCCTCCGGCGGGCATCCGGACGGGCCGTGCGGACCGGTCCTCCACACTTGTCCACAGGCTGTCCGCCTGCCGCCACTTCCCGCGCAGGGGCGCTTGACAGTCCCGCCCCCGTGCCTTACTCACCCGACCACCGGACGACGCCGCGGACTTCGCGGCTGCCGAACGGGGGTGTAGCTCAGTTGGTTAGAGCGCCGGCCTGTCACGCCGGAGGTCGCGGGTTCGAGCCCCGTCACTCCCGCCACTCTCTTCCGCCCGGTCCATCTCCCCTGATTTTTGCTTCTCCTCGACGGGCTCCGGTTTTCGACGCACGGGTGTGCGGTAACGGGCAGCGCATCCGCGTGGAATCCGCTTCTAAAGCGAACGGCGTGCCGGTTTTGACGGATTGACGGGTACGGCCACGGACCGGCACTCTCCCGCCCGGGCTTCTCCCCTTTGAGCATTCCAGGTCCGTTCCATGATTCACCTGTCCGACATCCGCGCCGCTGCCGACCGCCTGCGCGGGATCGCGACGCGGACGCCCGTCATCCGCAATGAGCGGCTGAACGCGCTCGTGGGCGCCACCGTGCTGCTGAAGGCCGAGAACCTCCAGCGCACCGGCTCCTTCAAGATTCGCGGCGCCTACAATGCCATCGCCTCGCTGACGCCGGCGGAGCGGGCCAATGGCGTCGTCGCCTTCTCGTCGGGCAACCATGCCCAGGCGGTCGCGCTGGCCGCCAGGCTGCTCGGCTGCCCGGCGACCATCGTGATGCCCACCGACGCCCCGGCCTTCAAGGTGGATGCCACCCGGGCCCATGGCGCCGAGATCGTCCTCTATGACCGCTATACCGAAGACCGCGAGGAGATCGGCCGCAAGCTCGCCGCCGAGACCGGCGCCGCGGTCATTCCGCCCTTCGATCATCCCGCAATCATGGCCGGCCAGGGCACCGCGATCCTGGAGCTGATCGAGGATTCGGGCCCGGTGGACGCCCTCTTCGTCTGCACCGGCGGCGGCGGCCTGCTAGCCGGCTCGGCCACGGCGGCCACCGCGCTCTGCCCCGGCGTCCGCGTCTTCGGCGTGGAGCCCGAGGCCGGCGACGACCATGTACGCTCGCTGGTGGCCGGCCATCCGGTCGGCATCGATGTCCCGCGCACCATCGCCGACGGTCTCCAGACCCAGAAGCCCGGCGCCCTCACCTTCGAGGTCAACCGCCGCTTCATCGCCGGGGTCCGCACGGTGAGCGATGCCGAGCTGGTCTCGGTGATGGCCTTCCTGTTCGAGCAGACGAAGCTCGTCGTCGAGCCCTCGGGCGCGGCGGCCCTGGCGGGCCTCCTCAAGGATCCGGCCCCGTTCAGGGGCCAGCGCGTCGGCGTCACGCTGTCGGGCGGCAATGTCTCGCTCCAGCGCTTCATGGAGCTCACCCGGGACGCCAGGCCGATCCACTGACCGGCCCTCTCCCCGGGGCGAGGGCCACGCGGGCAGGGAGGGCCACGGGCGGGAAGCCCGGAGGCGTTCCCCCTTGCCGGCATGTGCGTTTGCGCACAGCCGCCCTGCCGGAATTCCCGCGCCGCCCCGGTCGGGCGGCGCCGGACGGTCTGCTATTGAGGACCCAAGCCGCCCCGACCCGCGCCGGAGAAAACTACAAGATGACGCACGAGCCGGTCCTCAGCCTTGCCGACCTCACCACCTTCCTCGACCAGGAATTTCCCGAGCTGCACGAAGGCGGGCAGGCCTTTCATGTCGATGCCATCGCGCCGGGTGTCGCCACCATGCGGCTGGAGGCCGACCGGCGCCATCTGCGCCCGGGGGCGACCGTTTCCGGCCCGTCCCTGATGACGCTGGCCGATGTCGCCGCCTATGCGGTGATTCTCGCCCATGTCGGCCCGGTGGCACTGGCCGTCACAACGTCCTTCAGCATCAACTTCCTGCGCAAGTCCGAGCCCGGCCCGGTGATCTGCCGGGCGACGCTGATGAAGCTCGGCAAGCGTCTGGCCGTCGTCGACTGCACGATCACCTCCGGAGAGATCCTGATCGCCCACGCGGTGGCCACCTACTCCATTCCGCCGCGCTGAAATCCGCCGCGCCGGGCCGGTCCGGCGGGAATGTCCTTTCGGTCAGGGATCCAAAGCGAACTTTAGCGGGACGCCGCCGTCCGCCGGGTGCGGACCTGTGCGGCTTGCGCTAAAGTTTCGCCCGGCCGCGCCCGCGGCCGGAGGAAACACGCCCGATGACAAAGACAGACAAGCTCTATGGCGTCTCCGAACTGGCGGCGGAGTTCAATCTCACGCCCCAGGCCCTGCGTTTCTATGAGGAAAAGGGGCTCCTCTCGCCAAAGCGGGCGGGCAATGTCCGGGTCTATGACTATCGCGACCATACCCGGCTGCTGCTGATCCTGAAATTCCGCCGGCTCGGCTTCTCCCTCGACGAGGTGCGCGACTATCTCTCGCGCTATCGTGCCGGCGGCTCCAATCCGGAACAGTATGCCGACGGTCTCGACAAGATCCGCCGTCGCATTGCCACACTGGAGCTGATGCGCGAGGAAATTGCCGAAACCATCGTCGAGCTGCGCGATATGGAGCAGGATGCCCTCGACCGCATGGAAACCGCCAAGGCCAGGGACGACGCGCCGGCTGCCGGACCCACGCCGGCCGCGGGGCCGGGGAAAAAGTGACCCGGCCCGCATGTAAGCAACCTTCCGGTGCCATCGGGGAATTGTAGGACTCTACAGTCCGCTTTAATATGCGTGTGGCCAGATCCTGCCCTCAAGCGGGTCTGACCCTCCGGCGCGTCCAGCGCCGGTTCGGAAACGGGGGAAACGCACCCGCCCTGCGGCGGGGCAATGTGCACCGGCCCGGCCGGGGCGCCATCTGCATGTCCCGGGGCCTGATGGCCCGCCGCAACCGGATCGGCCGGCGTTTGCCGCCGACTATCCCCGACGCGCGCCGCGTCCGCCGTGCGCGTCATCTCCTCTTTCGCGGATCGGGACCCGTCTCATGCCAAGCTACAAGGCTCCTATCGAGGACATGGCCTTCCTCCTCGGCGAAGTATTTCCCTTCGACGCCGTGATGGCCGGGCTGCCTGGTCAGGAGGAAATGACGGCCGAGTTCGCCGTCGGCATTCTGGAAGAGGCCGGCCGCTTCACCGCCGAGGTCATCCAGCCGCTGTCGCGCCCCGGTGACGAGGCCGGCACGAAGCTGGAAAACGGTCAGGTCTACACCGCCCCCGGCTATGTGGCCGCCTACAAGCAGTTTGCCGAGGCCGGCTGGCCGAGCCTCTCCGGTGATCCGGAGTTCGGCGGCCAGGGCCTGCCGCGCACCGTGCAGATCCTTGCCGACGAGATGCTGTCGTCGGCCGACGTCGCCTTCGGCCTGTTCCCGGGCCTGACGCGCGGCGCCTCCGAGGCCATCCACGCCCACGCCACCGACGAGCTCAAGGCGAAATATCTGCCGAAGATGACGTCGGGCGAGTGGACGGGCGCCATGGCGCTGACGGAAGCCCATTCCGGCACCGACCTCGGCCTGCTGCGCACCCGCGCCGAGCCGGTGGGCGATGGCTCCTACAAGCTCTACGGCACCAAGATCTTCATCACCGCCGGCGATCAGGACCTGACCGAGAACATCATCCACCTGGTTCTCGCCCGCCTGCCGGATGCCGAGCCGGGCGTGAAGGGCATCAGCCTGTTCCTGTCGCCGAAGTTCCTCGTCAACGAGGACGGCTCTCTCGGCGCGCGCAACGCCTTCTCGGCGGGTGCCATCGAGCACAAGATGGGCATCAAGTCCTCGCCCACCTGCGTGATGAACTATGACGGCGCCATCGGCTGGCTCGTCGGCAAGCCCGGCAAGGGCCTGGCCTGCATGTTCACCATGATGAACGCCGAGCGCCTGTTCGTGGGCGTGGAAGGTCTGGCCGTGGGCGAGGCCGCCTATCAGGGCGGCGTGGCCTATGCCAAGGATCGTCTGCAGGGTCGTTCGCCCTATGGCGGCAAGGGCCCGGCGCCGATCATCGTCCATCCGGACGTGCGGCGCATGCTGCTCACCACCCGGGCGCTGACCGAAGCCGGCCGTGCGCTTGCCGTGTGGACGGCCATGGAGATGGACAAGGCCAAGCTCGCCCCCGATGCCGAGGCCCGCGAAGTGGCGGACGACATGGTCGCCCTCGTGACCCCGGTCATCAAGGCGGCGCTGACCGACTTCGGCCTCGAATCGGCGATCGCCTGCCAGCAGGTGTTCGGCGGTCACGGCTACATCCGTGAATGGGGCATGGAGCAGCTCGTCCGCGACGCGCGCATCACCCAGATCTACGAAGGCACCAATGGCGTGCAGTCGATGGATCTGGTCGGCCGCAAGCTGACCATGGAAGGCGGCCGCCTGCCGGCGCGCTTCTTCGCCCTGGTCGATGCCGAGCTGGAGGCTCTCTCCGGCAACGCCGCGACGGCTGCCTATGTCACCGCGGCCAAGGCCGGCATCGCCGCCCTGAAGCGCGCCACCGACAGCCTGACCGAGCAGGACAAGACCGATCCGGGCGCCCGTGGCGCGGCGGCGGTTGCCTATCTGCACCTGTTCGCCATCGCCTCCTTTGGCTGGCTGTGGGCGAAGATGGCGACGGCGGCGGTGTCGGCGTCCGAGAAGAAGCCGATCCACGACGCCAAGGTGAAGATGGCCGACTACTTCTTCGCCCACGTGGCCCCGCGCGCCCTGACGCTGGAAGCCCAGGTCGCCGCCGGCGCCGCCACCATGATGGCGCTGGACGCCGAGGCGTTCTGATCCCCGCCGACCGGGGGGTGGCGACATCCCCCGGCCCTTTCCGGGCAGGCTGACGAATGAGAACCCCCGCGGATCCGGCCGGATCCGCGGGGGTTTCCGTTTCCGGCACGGCTCCCCATATCCTTGGCATCCCTGCGGAATCGGCGCCCCTTCGCGGGCGATCGGGGCTGTCGGCCCGCCTCCCCTCGGCATCAGGCAACGGAAGAGCACATGAAAGCAGCCCTCGCCCGCGCCTATGGCGGCCCTGAGGTGATCCGGATCGAAAGCGTCGCCGAGCCGGCCCCGCGCGCGGGACATGTGCGCGTTGCCGTGCGCGCGGCGGCCGTCACCCGGGGCGATGTCCGCATCCGCGCCGCCGATGCGCCGCCGGGGCTGTCGGCCGGTCTGCGCCTTGCCTTCGGTCTGCGCCGGCCGCGGCAGCCGATCCTCGGCATGTTCTTCTGCGGCACGCTCCGGGAGGCGACGGCGGAGCTGCCGGCCGGGACCCGTATAATTGGCAATAGCGGGATGGCGCTGGGCGCCCATGCCGAACAGGTGCTGGTCCGCCCCGACCGCCTCCTGCCGGCGCCCGACAGCCTGGAGGATGCCGAGGCTGCTGCCCTGCTCTTCGGCGGACTGACCGCGGCCGACTTCCTGATTGACAAGGCCGGTCTCGCCCGTGGCGCCCGGCTGCTCATCAACGGCGCGACCGGCGAGGTCGGCTGTGCCGCCCTCCAGATCGCGCGCTTTCTCGGCGCCGAGATTACCGCCGTCTGCCGGTCGGAGAACCATGATTTCGCGCGCGATCTCGGCGCTGATCACGTTCACGACTACCGGGACGGGATGCCACGCGGTCAATGGGATGTGGTGATGGACAATGCCGGCACCCT
>JBBSSF010000253.1:0-5841 GCA_038242345.1 Hyphomicrobiales bacterium | reverse complement strand
GTCCGGCCCGGACAGGCCGGGCCGGCGCTGGGCCTCAGCTGAAATGACCCGAAATATAGTCACGGGTCAGCTTCTCGCGCGGATCGCCGAAGATCTGGGCCGTCTCGCCCTTTTCCACCAGATAGCCGGTGCGGCCGCCCGCCGAGATGTCGACGGAGAAGAAGGCCGTGATGTCGGCGACCCGCTGGGCCTGCTGCATGTTGTGGGTGACGATGGCGACGCTGTAGTCCGACTTCAGCTCCAGCATCAGCTCTTCCACCACCCGGGTGGCGATGGGATCGAGCGCCGAGCACGGCTCGTCCATCAGCAGGACCGTCGGCTCGGTGGCGATCGCCCGGGCAATACACAGGCGCTGCTGCTGGCCACCGGAGAGGGCGAGGCCGTTCTGCTTCAGCTTGTCCTTGACCTCGTTCCACAGGCCGGCGCGGCGCAGCGAGCGCTCCACCCGCTCGTCCATGTCGCCCTTGAAGCGGTTCAGCCGCAGGCCGAAGGCGACATTGTCATAGATGCTCATGGAGAACGGGTTCGGCTGCTGGAACACCATGCCGATATGGCGCCGCACCGCGACGGGGTCGATGTCGCGGGCGTAGATGTCCTGGCCCATGAAATCCACCCGGCCCTCCATGCGGAAGGACGGGATGAGATCGTTCATGCGGTTGAGGCTGCGCAGCACCGTGGACTTGCCGCAACCCGACGGGCCGATGAAGCCGGTGATCTTGCCCTTCTCGATACCGATGGCGCTGTCGCGCACGGCGAGGAAGTCGCCATAGTAGATCTTGTCGATCGCGGCCGCGATCGCATAGGCGGAGCCGTCGAAGTTCGATGTCGTCGGGGCGGCTGCGGCGGACATGTCGGCAGTCATGGGATCATGCTCCTTATCAACGCGGTCACACCCGGCGGGAACCGAACAGCCGGCTGAGGATGTTGAAGATCAGGACGATGAGAACGAGGACGAGGGAGGCCGACCACGCCAGCTGGACCTGGTTCTGGAAGGGCATTCCGGAGAAGTTGTAGATCAGGATCGACAGCGAGGCGGTCGGCTCGGCAAGGCTCTCCAGCCAGTAGGTGGAGAACAGCGCCGTGAACAGCAGCGGCGCGGATTCGCCGGCCGCCCCCGCGATGCCCAGCATCACGCCGGTCATGATGCCGGGCATGGCCGTCGGCAGGACGACCTTCCACACGGTCTGGGTCGGGTTGCAGCCCATGCCATAGGCCGCATCCTTCATGCGCTGGGGCACCATGCGGATGGCCTGTTCGGCCGTCAGCAGCACGGTCGGCAGCATGAGGACGGCGAGCGACACGCCACCGGCAATCGCCGAATAGGTGCCCATCATCTTCACCAGCACGCCGAACACGAACACGCCGGCGAGGATCGACGGAAAGCCCGTCATCACCTTGGCGACGAAGCGCACGGCATGGGCCGTGCGGCCGCCGGGGGCGAAGGCGCCCAGAGAGATGCCGCCGAACACGCCGACCGGAATGGCGATCAGGCTGGCGATGGCCACCATCACCACGGTGCCGAGGATGGCGTTGCCGAAGCCGCCGCCGGGCATGAAGCCGGCCGGCGGCAGGGAGGTCAGCGCCTCCCAGGTAAGCCGGGCACCGCCCTCGGTGATGAGCATGTAGAGCACGGAGATGAGGGGCACGGAGGCCAGAACCGCCATCCCCCACACGATGACCGTGAGGACGAAGTCCACCAGATTGCGGCGCTCGGTGAGGGAGCGGCGCATGTCGGGAACCTCGGCCGGCAGCGCGGCCGGCAGGGCGCCCATGGACTGGAGTTCGAGACTGGTCATGACGCTCCCCTCACGAAACCTGCTGCTTCGAGGCATAGGCCATGATGACCGTGCCGATGATGTTCACCACGACGGTGATGAAGAGCAGCGCGAGCGCGGCATACATCAGCGCTTCCAGCTCGATCTGGCCGGCCTCCGGGAAGGAGGAGGCGAGCAGCGAGGCGAGCGTGTTGGCCGGCGAGAACAGCGACAGGCTGAGCTGGTTGGCGTTGCCGATGATCATGGCCAGCGCCATGGTCTCGCCCAGCGCCCGGCCGAAGCCCAGCACCAGGGAGGCGGCGACACCGTTGGAGGCCGTCGGCAGCAGGACCTTCAGGATCGCTTCCCACCGGGTGGTGCCGAGACCGTAGGCGGCCTCCTTCACCTTGTAGGGGATCAGACGGAAGGCATCCTGGGAGATGGCGGCCACCGTCGGCAGCACCATGATGGCGAGCACGATGACGGCCGGCGCCATGCCGGGCCCGCCGAAGGGCGTCGAGAACACCGGCAGGAAGCCGAGGGTGTCATGCAGCCAGTTGGCCGCCGGGCGGATGGCCGGGATCACCACGAAGATGCCCCACAGGCCATAGACCACGCTCGGCACCGCCGCCAGCATCTCCACGATGGTGCGGAAGACATGCGCGAGAATCGGCGGCAGGAAGTCCTGGGTGAGGAAAATGGCGATCGCCACGCCGAAGAATCCGGCGATGACGAGGGCCAGCAGGGACGAGTAGAGCGTGCCCCATATTTCCGCGAGAATGCCGAACTCGCCGCGCGACGGCGCCCAGACACCGCTGGTCAGGAAGCCGAGGCCATATCTGTGCATGGCCGGCGCGGCCTGCAGGCCGATCTCGAACAGGATATAGACCAGCAGCGCGATCATGCCGACGCCACAGGCGATGGCGAGCGAGCGGAACGCCCGGTCGACCACATATTCCATCCGCGTCGGATCCTGGGAGGCCGACTTGCGCGACACCCCCAGCCGTCCGGCTTGCGTGTTCATTGAGTTCCCCATCCTCGACACTCCTCCCCCGGGTCAGCGATCCGGGAGCCCCCGCACGACAGGCCGCGCCCGCCCCGGCCGGAAGCCGGCGCGGGCGACAGGCCGCAGATCATGCCGAAGATCCTCGAAGAGGAGTCTTCGGCATTCCGATGAAGATTTCTCATGTCCTTGGGGCATGTGAGAATTCTTCAGTCCTTCAGGCGCACAGTGCGGTCAGCACCTCGTGCGGCTGGTATCATTTCATGTTCGGAACCTGGGCGCGGACCTTCTCGACGACCACGTCGGGCATCGGGATGTAGCCGAGGTCGGACGACATCTTCTGTCCGTCCACCAGCGCCCATTCGACGAAGTCGCGCAGGGCGGCCGCGGTCTCGGGCTTGCCGCTGTCCTTGTAGAACAGCATCCAGGTGAAGGTGGCGATCGGGTAGGCGTCCGGATTGGCCGGATCGGTCACCCACACGCGGAGGTCATTGCCCTGGAACTCGGCGCTGGCGAGCGCCGCCTGACCGGCCGCATCACCGGCGGTGATGAACTTGCCGGACTTGTTCTCCAGCACCGCGAACGGGGTCTTGGTCAGCTTGGCATAGCCATATTCGATGTAGCCGATGGCGCCCGGGGTCTGCATCACGGTGGCGGTGATGCCGTCATTGCGCGGGGCGCCGATGAAGGTCGACTGGGCCGGCCACTGCACCGTGGTGCCCGAGCCCACCTTCTCCTTGAAGGCCGGGCTGATGGCGCTCAGATGCTGGGTGAAGACGAAGGTGGTGCCCGAGGAGTCGGAGCGGCGGACCACGGTGATCGGCAGGTCCGGCAGGGCGACGCCCGGATTGGCGGCGACGATGGCCGGATCGTTCCAGCGGGTGATCTCGCCGGCGAAGATGGCCGGATAGACGGCGCGCGGCAGGCGCAGCTCGCTCACGCCCGGCAGATTGTAGGCGAGCACGATCTCGCCGGCGGTCATCGGCAGCACCAGCGCGCCGCCCTTCACCTGCTCCATCTGCGCGTCGGTCATGGCCGCGTCGCTGGCACCGAAATCGACGATGCGCTCGATGAAGTTCTTCACGCCGGCGCCCGAGCCGACCGACTGGTATTCGATCCGCACGCCCTTGGTCTTGGCGCTATAGGCCTGGAACCAGGCCGAATAGAGCGGGAACGGAAAGCTGGCGCCCGCGCCGGTGATGCGCACAGTCTCGGCCTGGGCGACGCCGCCGAGCAGCATCAGTCCGGCGAGGGCCGCCGTCGCGGTCTTCAGGAATCCAATCGGCACGATCTGCCTCCAGAAGTTCAGGAACAGCCCGGCGACCCGGTCGCCGCTCCCGCGACTAGAAGCATGCCTCCATGACGCTATGATTACAGGCGGTACAGCTTCCGGTCCGCCTTGTCCGCCAGCCTAAACACTGTCCGTCCACCCGCCGGACGGCAGGGAACAACGGCCCCGCGAGCCCGGAACGCACTACGGAATCTTGTCGCCCCGAGACCGGCAGCAACACCGCGACGGCAAACGCAAAACGCCCCCGGGCCTGGCCCGGGGGCGCCTGATGCTCACCTGCACGGACGCCCGCCCGGACCGGCCGGACGGGGTTCCGGATCAGGCCAGGGCGCGGATGAGGCGCGTCACCTTGTCGGCCAGGATGTCCAGCTCGGCATCGGTGATGACGAGGGGCGGCGACAGGGCGATGGTGTCGCCGGTCACGCGCATCATCAGGCCGAATTCGCGGAAGGCCCGGTCCATGGCCTGATAGGCCCGCCGGCCGGGCGCCCCGGGGATCGGCGTCAGGTCGATGGCTGCCACGAGGCCGATGGTGCGGATGTCCTCCACCAGCGGCTCGTCGCGCAGGGCATGGATGCGGTCGGCAAAGCCCGGTTCCAGATCCGCGACATGGGCGAAGACAGCCTCGTCGCGATAGATGTCGAGGGTCGCAAGACCGGCGGCCGAGGCCAGCGGATGGCCGGAATAGGTGTAGCCGTGCATCAGCTCGATGACGTGCTCGGGTCCGGTCATGAAGGCATCATAGATGCCCTTCCTCACGATCGCGCCGCCCATCGGCACCGTGCCGGACGTGACACCCTTGGCGAAGGTGATGATGTCCGGGGTGACGCCGAAGCGCTCGGCGGCAAAGCAGGTGCCCAGACGCCCGAAGCCGGTGATGACCTCGTCGAAGATCAGCAGGATGCCATATTTCTCGGTGATCTCGCGCAGGCGCTTCAGATAGCCGGCCGGCGGGGGCAGCACGCCGGTGGAGCCGGCCATCGGCTCCACGATCACCGCGGCAATGGTGTCGGCCCCGTGCAGATTGACGATGCGCTCCAGCTCGTCGGCAAAATGGGCGCCATGGGCCGGCTCGCCGCGGCTCCACTGCTGCTTGGTGCGGTCATAGGTGTGGGGCAGATGGTCGACGCCGGTGAGCAGCGTGCCGAACATGCGCCGGTTGGTGACGATGCCGCCCACCGAGATGCCGCCGAAGCCGACGCCATGATAGCCGCGCTCGCGGCCGATGAGGCGCGTGCGGGAGCCCTCGCCGCGCACCCGATGATAGGCCAGCGCGATCTTCAGCGCCGTGTCGACGGCTTCCGAGCCGGAATTGGCGAAGAAGACATGATCCAGATCGCCCGGCGCCAGCGCCGCGATGCGGCCGGCCAGCTCGAAGGCCTTCGGATGGCCGAACTGGAAGGCCGGCGCATAATCGAGCTCGGCGGCCTGGGCCTGGATGGCGGCGATGATCTCGTCGCGGCCATGGCCGGCATTGCAGCACCACAGGCCCGCGGCGCCATCGAGCACCGGCTTGCCCTCGGGCGTGTAGTAGTAGACGCCCTTGGCGCGGGAGACCATGCGCGGATCGGCCTTGAAGGCGCGATTGGCCGTGAACGGCATCCAGAAGGCTTCGAGGTTGTTCGGCGTCGCCTCATAGGGCGTGGCGGGGGTATCCATGATGGCTCCATAAGACCGGCCGCGGCGGGCAGGGTCCGCCCCCGGGCCCCACCAGGGTGAGGATGTCAGCGCGCCCCGCTGCGCCACCACAAGGCCCGTCCCGCGTGACCAGCCCAGCGGCCGGCCGAAGACTC
>JBBSSF010000252.1:0-5854 GCA_038242345.1 Hyphomicrobiales bacterium | reverse complement strand
ATACCAGGCGCACGAAGTGCTGACCGCACCGCGCGCCTCAAGAACAGCAGATTTTTCATATGCGCCAATGGCATGAGAAATCCGCATCGGAATACCAAAGAGTCCTTTTCAAGGATCTTTGGTATCATTGCCAAAGGCTCCTCTTCCAGGGGGCTCCGGGATCACTGCGCGAAGCGCTTGCGGATGATGCGGGTGAGGTCGTCGCGCATGCCGCGATAGGCGTCCAGGATCTGCTCGCGGCTGCCTTCCACCCGAGACGGATCCGGCGTCGGCCAGTATTCCACGTCGATGGCATGGGTCCGCGTCAGTTCGAGCGCCGCATGATGCGCCTCCGGCGCCAGCGTCACCACCAGATCGAAATTGGTGTCGTCCAGCTCGTCCAGGCTGCGCGGATAGTGGCGGGAAATGTCGAGGCCGATCTCGCTCATGATCTCGGCGGCAAAACGGTCCGGCCGTCCGGGACGGACGCCGGCGGATTCCGCATAGACCGATCGCGGGAAATAATAGCGGGTCAAGGCCGCGGCCACCGGGGACCGCACCACATTGTGCGCGCAGACGAACAGGACAGATCCCGGACGCCGCGCACCGCTTGCGGCGCCCATGCGCTCACCCCTTCCAGTGCAGGGCACACACCAGAGTGAAGAGGCGTCGCGCGGTCTCCAGATCCAGCGCGATCTTCCCCTCCAGACGCTCCATCAGGATGCCCGAACCGTCATTGTGCACACCGCGCCGGCCCATGTCGATCGCTTCGATCTGGGTCGGCGTCGCCGTGCGAATCGCGGTCCGATAGCTATCACAGATCATGAAATAGTCCTTCATGATCTTCCGCAGCGGGGTCAGGGAGAGGATGTGCAGCACCACCGGCTTGCCGTCCTCGCGCCGGATGTCGAAGATCAGGCGCTGCTCCGACATCGACAGCACGAGCCGGTAAGGGCCGTCGGTGTCGCCGACCGGGGCGAAATGGTTGTCCTCAAGCAGGTCGTGCACCGCCACCTCGCGCTCATGCTCGGCTTCGGCGGTGCCGCGGCTCAGCGACGACTGGTCGAGATCCAGCGCAACCAGGCGATCGCGGCGCTTCGGGGCTTCGGCAGTGGCAGCAGAGGTCATCATCATGGCGTCAAGGGCAGTCCTGTCCCGGCGTCGGCAGGCGTTGGCTCCGGCCCTCTCCCCGCCGGGAAAGGCCCATCCGCCTCATACCATATTGCACTGCAAAAAAGGCCGGGTCGACTGCGAATGCGCCCTCATATCGCGTCCTTCTGCGATATCGCCGTCCGGGGCGCCGGTCGGGACCGGGTGTTGCATGTGCGCCGCACAATGGACACAACCGGGCCGGATCCCGCCGGGCAGGCGCGATGCGGACGACGGGAGAAGCCGAAGACAAGGGGCTTTGCCCTCCGTCTGGTCCGCCGCTTTCAATTCCGGATGCGCCGGCGCGTCGCCGCTTTCCGCCGTCCGGCCTGTCGCAACCTCGTCCCGATACGGGGCATCGGGACGGCTATCGTTCCGGCGGGAGCGGCAAGACGGCGCTGCCCTTCCCCGGCCGCCGGCTGTTCAGGCCCCGGGGCCCGGGATCTGCGACGGTCAGGGGCCCCTTTCCGGGCCCCCGCGGGATCAGCCGGCCGAATTCAGCCGGATCGACACCGAGCGGCCGTGGGCATCGAGCCCTTCGGCCGTTGCAAGCGCGATGGCTGCCGGGCCGAGGGCGGCGAGGGAGGCCGGCGCGCAGCGCAGCAGCGACGAGCGCTTCATGAAGTCGAGCACCGACAGGCCCGAGGAGAAGCGGGCCGAGCGCGCCGTCGGCAGCACATGGTTGGAGCCGCCGACATAGTCGCCGATGGCTTCCGGCGTGTAGTGGCCGAGGAAGATGGCGCCGGCATTGCGGATCTTCGGCAGCAGGGCATCGGGATCGGCGACCGCCAGCTCCAGATGTTCCGCCGCCACCCGGTCGGCCAGGGGCAGGGCGCTGTCGATGGAGGCGACCTCGATGATGGCGCCGAAATCCGCCCAGCTGCGGCCGGCGGTCTCGCCGCGCGACAGGCGGGCGAGCGGGCGCGCGACGGCGGCTTCCACGGCGTCGGCCAGCTCGGCCGAGGGCGTCATCAGGATCGACTGGGCGCTGGCATCATGCTCGGCCTGGGCCAGAAGATCGGCGGCGATCCAGTCGGGATTGTTGTCGGCGTCGGCGATCACCAGCACTTCCGACGGGCCGGCGACCATGTCGATGCCGACGGTGCCGAACACGCGCCGCTTGGCGGCGGCGACAAAGGCATTGCCCGGGCCGACGATCTTGGCGACCGGGCGGATGGTCTCGGTGCCATAGGCGAGCGCCCCGACGGCCTGGGCGCCGCCCACGCGATAGATCTCGTCGACGCCGGCCAGATGGGCGGCAGCGAGAACGAGCGGGTTGAGCCGGCCGTCCGGGGCCGGCACCACCATGACGATGCGCGGGCAGCCGGCAACCTTGGCCGGCACGGCATTCATCAGCACCGAGCTCGGATAGGAGGCGGTGCCGCCAGGCACATAGAGGCCGACCGCCTCGATGGCCGTCCAGCGATGGCCGAGCTCGACGCCGAGGGCATCGGTGTAGCGGTCATCGGCCGGGATCTGGCGGCGGTGATGGCTCTCGATGCGGTCGCGGGCGAGTTCCAGGGCGGCCCGGGTGTCGCTGTCGATGGCGGCGACGGCGGCCGCGATCTCTTCGGGCGTGACGCGCAGCTCGGCGGCGGTCACGTTCACCCGGTCGAACCGGTTGGTGTAGTCGACGAGGGCCGCATCGCCGCGGGCGCGCACGTCGGTGAGGATCGCGTGGACGGCCCGGTCGACATCCTCCGACACCTCGCGCTTCGTTGCGAGGAAGGCGGAAAACCGGCCCTCGAAATCGGGATCGGTCTCGACCAGACGGATAGCCACGCGCGTCACTCCTTCAGGGCCGGGCCCCGGACCGGTGACCCGGCGGCGCGGCAGGAAATCTGGGGGGGCGGGATCAGGCGGATTCGTGGTCCGGCCGGCCCCGGGCAGCCCAGGCGGCGCCGACATCGCTCAGCCCCGCCTCGATGCATTCGATTTCGAGACGGATGACGCCCCCGCCGGCAAAGGTCAAGGTCACCGTGCCGCCCGGCGCGTCGGTTTCCTCGAAGGTGATGGCGAGAAGATCCAGAACGGCGTCGCGCCGGTGCGGATCAATGCCGCAGCAGCGGGCCGACTTCACCCGGGAAAAATGCAGGATGGCCCGGTGCCGCTCGTCGTCCTTGTGGCTGAGGACGGCCTTTTCCCAGGCAAAGCGGTTGAGCACCGCCACGAAGCGCTGCTCGGAGGGGCGCCAGCTCAGATCCCCCACCTTGGCGACGGAATCCTGCACGAAGGCGGAGAGGACCGAGAGGTCCTCGGCATCGAGGGCGGCCAGACGGACGGGCGTGCGGGGCACGGACATGGGCGGCAATCCGGATACGGGGCACGCCGGGAGGGGACGGCGGGCGGGCTGACGGCTGGGACCAGGCATTTTCAGGCGCAGGGAACACGGGCCGCCGGATCGCCCCCCCGGGGGGAGGCGATCCGGCGATGTCCGACCAGAGATGTGGGGAGCCGCCCCCGCCGCGACAACCGGGGGCGGACAGCCGGAAAAGTGCGGACCCTGTCAAAGGTCCCCGGAACGGGAGCCTTCGGGCGCCCGCTGCCCGTCAGGGGAAGGGGCGGTCCGCACGGGGCCCTGCTTTCAGGCTTCGGGCGTCCACAGCCGGGAGACGTCGAACCGGTTGATGTCGTCGAGGAGCGAGATGAAGCCCCGGGCGGCATGGTCGACGGAGGCGGCGCCCTTCTCGGGCGTGGCGATGGAAGCGTTGCCGACGGCGCCGGCCGGGTTGAGGTCCAGCGACTTCCAGCCGAAGGCGTGCATGCCGTGGGCGCGCAGATATTTGAACTCCTGGATGAAGTTCAGCTGGCTGGACTGGAAGTCGGTGGCGTTCTCCATCTTCACCAGCTCCGGGCGCAGGTGCAGCATGATGGAGGTTTCCACCTCGCCGCCATGGATGCCGTAGAGGAATTCGCGCTCGGCGAACACGCCCTCGGGCTGGCCGAAGCGGCTCCAGGCGGTGTGCACCACCAGCATGTCGAGCTTCACCCGCAGTTCGCGCGCCACCACGTCGATGATCGGCACGTTGCCGCCATGGGCGTTGACGATCACGAACTTGCGCACGCCGGCCCGGTGGATGCTCTCGCCGATCTCGATCCACATCCGGGTGAGGGTGTCCCAGGAATAGGTGAGGGTGCCCGGCGAGGAGATGTGCTCGTTGGACTTGCCGACCGCCTGCACCGGCAGGAAGGTCACCGGCAGATCGGCCGGCAGCAGCTCCTTCACCCGCGCCACCTGGCCGGTGGCAATCGCCGTGTCGGTGGCGACGGGGAGATGCGGGCCGTGCTGTTCGACGGCTGCAACCGGCAGCACCGCAATCCACGTTTCCGGATTCCCGTCGCGGAAATCCGTGGTGGTCATGTCGATCCAGTCGCGCTTCGGCAGCATTTGGGGGGTGTCCGTCTCAGGGGGGCGGGGAGGGGGCTCCCGCCACAAGGCATCGAAAAGGCCGGGCGGGGAGGCCGCCCGGCCTGGGATCTTATACCAGGCGCACGAAGTGCTGACCGCACCGCGCACCTGAAGAACAGCAGATTTCTCATATGCCCCAAGGACATGAGAAATCTGCATCGGAATACCAAAGAGTCCTTTTCAAGGATCTTTGGTATTATAGTCCGATCTGCGGAGAAAATCCGCCATCGGACGGGGGCCCGTCCGGCGGGGATCCGGAGAGGATCAGACCGCTTCCAGGAACTTCGCGGCGGCCGCGCCATGCTCGGCGCGCAGCTTCTCGATGTCGATGCCGATGGGCAGACCGTCCGCCACCCGCCAGGTGCCGCCGATCATCACCCGGTCGGCCTTGTAGGCGCCGCACAGCACCAGGGCGGCGATCGGGTCGCCGGCGCCCGAGAAGCGCAGCTCGTCGAGAGTGTAGAAGGCGAGATCGGCCTGCTTGCCAAGGGCGATGGTGCCGATGTCGTCGCGGCCGAGGCAGCGGGCGGAGCCGGCGGTCGCCCAGCGCAGGGCATCCAGATGGGTCACCTGCTCGGCATTGTAGGTCAGCCGGCCGATCATCATGGCGTGGCGGACGGCTTCCATCAGGTTGGAATTGTCGTTGGAGGCCGAGCCGTCGACGCCGAGGCCGACCGGGGCGCCCGCCGCTTCCAGCTCCTTGGTGCGGCAGTTGCCCGAGGCCAGCACCATGTTGGAGGTCGGGCAGTGGGCGACGCCGACGCCGTGCGCGCCGAGGCGTGCCACTTCATGGTCGTTGAAGTGGATGCCGTGGGCGAGCCACACCTTGTCGTTCAGCCAGCCGACTTCCTCCAGATATTCCACCGGCCGGCAGTGGAAATGTTCCAGACAGTAGTCGGTCTCGTCGGTGGTCTCGCCAAGATGGGTGTGGAGCCGGCAGTTGCACTTCTGCGCCAGCTCGGCACTTTCGACGAGAAGGTCCTTCGACACGTTGAACGGGGCGCAGGGCGCAAGCGCCACCTGGCGATAGGAGCCCTCGGACGGGTCGTGATACTTGGCGATGATGCGCTCGCAGTCGGCCAGGATGGTGTCCTTGTCCTGCAGCACGCGCTCCACCGTCAGGCCGCCGTCGCCGGGGCGCAGGTTGAGGGAGCCGCGGGTCAGCGTCATGCGCATGCCGAGGGTGGTGGCCTCCTCGTCCTCCACGTCCATCGCGTTCTCGATGCCGGGCGGATAGAGATAATGATGATCCGAGGCCGTGGTGCAGCCCGACATCAGCAGTTCGGTGAGGGCAAGCCGCACGCCGAGCCGGTAATT